>JBGCGI010000087.1:0-6731 GCA_045110715.1 Rubripirellula sp. | reverse complement strand
GTTGGTGGCATACTTTCACGAGCGGCCAGGTCCCGTTCGGAACGGGCATCGTGTCTGGACAACCTATCGCTTTGCCGATGCCGCTTTTCTGATCGCCGCTTTGACGATGCATCATTTGACGGGGGCGGGCGACTTCGAAGGGCTGATGGGTTCTGGGCCGTGGCCAAGCGGCGTCGCTGCCATCGGTCAATGGCAGGCGTTGGCGGTTGGTTCCTTGTTACTGTTGGCGGCGGCGGGAAAGTCCGGCATGGTTCCGTTCTCCGGTTGGCTGCCACGTGCAATGGAAGGTCCAACGCCCTCCAGTGCGGTTTTTTACGGTGCTCTATCGGTGCATCTCGGCACCTACCTGTTGTTGCGAGTCAGTCCGTTGCTTGATATTTCGCTGCCGTTGCAAACTGCGGTCATTGCGATGGGGCTTGTGTCGGCGGTCTTCGGAACGCTGGCGGCGCGAGTGCAAAGTGACGTCAAGAACGCTCTTGCCTTCGCGTCGCTGACGCAGGTTGGCATCATCACGGTCGAGATCGGTCTCGGGCTGCGTTACATCGCGTTGATTCACATGATTGGTCACGCCTGCTTGCGAACCCTGCAGCTATTGCGTGCTCCCTCGGTTCTTCGCGATCACCAAATGCTTGAAGATGCTGTTGGCGAACACTTTGCCGGTGATGCGGTGCAGCCAGCCACACGGTTTCAAACTTGGTTGTATCGGCTTGCCCTGCATCGGGGAAACCTGGACGCGTGTTTGAACGACTGGATTGTACGACCGTTTGCCAATCTCTTTCGCGTGTTCAATTCACTGGAGTGTCGCTGGACCGAGTTCTTGTCGGGTGGCGAATCTCGTCAGTCCGATCGGCTGTCACCCTACACCGATTCACTGGAGGACGTCGCCTGATGCCTGAACTTCACCTTCCGTGGCTCGAGTTCGCGGTTCTGCTTCCCCTTGTCGGTTCGGTTTGGGTTTCGCTTCTGGCTGACCGTGATCGCGCTCGCGTCGTCAGCATTGCTGTTTGTTCGCTGACGCTGGTGTGTGCGGTGGGCGAATGGATCGACTTCGCTTCACTCCGCACCTTTGAAGCGCACGACCACTGGGACTTTCTGCAGTCGGTGTTTCACAGCGATGTGTTTGTGATTGATGAGCTCAGCGAACCACTACTTCCCCTGGCTGCATTGTTGTACCTGACCACCGTGATGACAACGCTGCGAACGAAAGTGAATCGGTTCTCGTTCGGATGGACGCTGTTTTCCCAAGCAGTCCTGCTGGCAACACTGGCCTGTCGTCATGCCTGGATGATCATCTTCCTGCTTGCCATCGCCACGCTTCCGCCTTGGCTCGAGTTGCGAAACCGCAAGCAGAACACGCGTGTCTACCTGATTCATATGTCGCTGTTCATCGGCTTGCTGTGTGGGGGACAGCTTCTTGTCGGGAGCGACGCGTCGCCGACCAATCCACCAATTGTCGCTGGCTGCCTGTTGACCGCTGGGGCTCTGATTCGCAGCGGCATCTGCCCGCTTCATTGTTGGATGACCGATCTTTTCGAGAAAGCGACGCTAGGGACTGCGTTGCTGTATGTGACCCCGATGACCGGTGCCTACGCGGTGATGCGTCTGGTCTTTCCAATTGCACCCTCGTGGGCGTTGCAGAGTATCGCAATTCTCTCCCTCGCAACGGCAGTCTACGCAGCTGGAATGGCGCTAGTGCAGCGTGATTCGCGAAGGTTCTTCTGCTATCTGTTCCTCAGTCATTCATCGTTAGTCCTGGTCGGTCTGGAAATGGCCACGCCAATTGGTCTTGCTGGAGCGTTGTGCGTCTGGCTCTCCGTTGGCATATCACTGCTTGGCTTTGGACTCGCTCTGCGAAGTGTCGAAGCACGCACCGGACGTCTATCGCTTGACAAATTTCACGGACTGTATGAACACACGCCGTTTCTGGCAGGCATGTTTCTAATTACCGGACTGGCGTCCATTGGTTTTCCCGGTACGATCGGATTCATCGGCATGGAACTGCTTGTCGAAGGAGCAGTTGGCGTCTATCCGTTTGTCGGTTTGGCCGTCGTCTTTGCGGCGACGCTGAACGGCGTTGCAGTCGTGAAAGCCTACTTTTGCGTCTTTAACGGTGCGCGTCCTACCTCGTCGGTCTCGATGGGCTGCAGACCAGCCGAACGAATCACGATTCTTGTGATGGTTGTTTTGACGATTGGCGGTGGCCTGATTCCACAGCCGGGGGTCGAGTCCCGGTACCACGCCGCGCGGGCGATGTTGGAACACCGGCAGGCGGGTTCCGGTGAACTCAATGACGCACTTGAAGCCGAGCCAACGATTGCAACTTTTGCTTCACGCGGTGGATCCAGCCAAGGGCTTGGCAATGAATGAGGTTCCGCGCGAAGTTCCACGAACGCGGCTCAAGAGACGAGCCTGTTCCGACGCAAATTCCGATCAAAGGCATCCGTGACCGACAACGAAGCCTGCAGTCCCACGACACGCTTCGAGTCACGTGGATACTTTTGGTCAAAACGCATTTCCAAGAAAACCGAAGCTGAAAGATAGCAGCCAATATGACTCAACAGAACGATCACTCCGCCGACGAAATCCCGCGTGGCAATGCTGCGGGCTTCAAAAGGTACTTGAAGCAGGATCTCTTATCCGGATTCCTCGTCTTCTTGATTGCACTTCCACTCTGTTTGGGGATTTCCCTGGCCTGTGGATATCCGCCTATCGCAGGCATCTTCACAGCGATCATCGGCTCGATCGTCGCGACGTTCCTTAGCAACAGTGAGTTGACGATCAAAGGTCCGGCGGCCGGTTTGATTGTGATTGCAATCGGCTGCATCGAGGACTTCGGCGGTGATGGCATGACCGGTGGCTGGACTTCTGGGGACCTGACGGCCTACAAGGCGGCGTTGGCCGTTGGCGTCGCTGCAGCGGTACTGCAAATTCTATTCGGCTTCTTTCGAGCAGGGATACTCGGCGAGTTCTTTCCTATCTCGGCGGTGCACGGAATGCTCGCCGCGATTGGCGTGATCATCATCTTGAAGCAGTTCCCCGTTGCACTCGGCGTCTCTGCTGGCGGCGAGCCCTTGCATATGCTGAAGGAGATACCGCATTACATTGCAGCGGCCAATCCAGCGATCGCATCGATTGGAATCGTCAGCATCCTGATCATGTTTCTGTGGCCGTCTGTTGGCAACAAAGTCACGTTGCTCAAGAAGGTCCCTTCGGCGATCGTTGTGCTGTTGGTCGCAGTCCCAATGGGGATGGCATTCGATCTGCTTCATGAGCATTCCTATGTGCTGCAGGGACACCAGTATCAGCTCGGCGAGCAATACCTCGTGAAGATGCCAGATCGCGTGTTCGGAATGTTTGACGATATCACGACGCCAGACTTCTCAGCACTTTGGCAGATCAAGGCCTGGAAGTGGGTGATGATGTTCTTCATCATCGGTAGCCTTGAGTCTCTGCTCAGTGCGAAAGCCATTGACTTGCTTGACCCTTGGAAACGCAAGACGAATATGGATCGCGACATGGTCGCAGTCGGAGCGGGCAACCTTTGTGCGGCCTGGGTTGGTGGACTGCCAATGATTTCGGAAATCGTTCGTTCGAAAGCGAATATCGACAACGGCGCTCGAACTCGGTTTGCCGACATGTGGCATGGACTGTTCTTGCTCGCCTGTGTGGCGATTTTTCCGATGGTATTGCACCGGATTCCACTGGCAGCACTTGCCGCGATGCTGGTCTACACGGGTTACCGACTGGCTCATCCCACCGAGTTCATCCACGTTTGGCGAATCGGCAAAGAGCAACTCGCGATCTTCGTCACGACTCTCGTTGTGGTGCTTGCGACCGACCTCTTGATTGGAGTCGCGGCAGGCATCTTGCTCAAGATGGCGATCCACTTGGCCAACGGTGTGCCCGTGAAGTCCTTGTTCAAGCCCTACATCGAAGTCGAAGACGTCAACGAGAGTACAAGCAAAATCATTGCTCACCAGTCTGCAGTGTTTAGCAACTGGATCCCCTTTCGGAGACAGATTGAAGAGATCGGCTTGGTCCAACGCCGCAATTTGATCGTCGATGTTTCCGATACGAAACTGGTCGACCACAGCGTGATGGAAAAGCTGGATGAGATGCAACGAGACTTTGAGCAAGAGGGACTGACCTTCGAGGTGCGAGGTCTCAATACGCTTCGTCCGCTGGCGGGTGACGCACACGCGGCTCGCAAAGGAGGGCTCGCGAAAGTTCGTCGCGTGACCGTGATCGCAGAGGAATCGCTCGAAGAATGGTTGCTGGAGCAGTTCGTCGAATGCGGAGTCACGGGATACACGTCGATGCCTTGTTCGGGCGCCGGAAGACGTCAACTCGAGAATGGCCGCGAACGCACTCCACAGGTACGGATCGAGGTCATTGCGTTGCCGAACGTGTGTAACAAAATTCTTGACTTCTTACGGCGTGACATTCTGGAAGAGCATCGAATCACCGCATCTGTCGAGACCGTCGATGTTGTCCGAGTCGGTCACTTCACGCCAATTGAAACGAACGCTGGACTCTAAAAGTTGGAATGATCCGCTGAAATTGAAAAAATGACATTTCAGCATCACAAAGTTCCGATCGATTTTTGAAGTCAGGCCGGTTTTTCAGGTGGCCCGTTTGGCCGCGGCCGGATCGTCAAGGGCCCGGTGACCGTTTACGATAGGGAAACCGCCAATGGGGTGGCCCAATCGAGAATCTCAAAACGGAACATGAATCATGCGACTACTTCCCGAACTGATTGAAAACAACCGCAACTGGGCGAAGGGTGTTAACAAGACCGACCCCGATTTCTTTTCACAGCTCGCAAAAGGTCAGACGCCGGAGTTCCTGTGGATTGGATGTGCTGACAGTCGTGTTCCCGCCAATCAAATCGTTGGCCTGATGCCGGGCGAAGTTTTCGTGCATCGCAACATTGCCAACGTCGTCGTTCACAGCGACTTTAACTGCCAGTCTGTGATTGAATACGCCGTGAGCGCGTTGAAAGTCAAGCACATCATCGTCTGTGGCCACTACGGCTGCGGTGGCGTGCAAGCGGCAAGTCAAAACCATCACCTGGGCCTGATCGACAATTGGCTGCGACACATCCGCGATGTCCGTCAAAAACACGAGGACGTGCTGGGGGGCATCGCCGACGAGAACGAGATGCTCGATCGACTTTGTGAGTTGAACGTCGTCGAGCAAGCGCACAATGTTTGTCATTCGACTGTTGTGCAGGACGCCTGGGAGAAAGGCCAACAACTGGCAGTGCATGGTTGGATTTACCGTGTCGGCGATGGGCTCATCCGTGACCTCGGGGTCACCATCTCTCAGCCAACAGAAATCGCGAACGCCTACCGAGTCGCTATCGACCAGACCGCCTAGCCGACGGTGGCACTGTTGGCGGTTCCTCGTTGCTCGGTCCCGAGACTACCGGGGCGACGCATCAAGTCTTTTGGCACCACCGATGAGTGCTCGGAATGCTGGTTCTGGACGAAGGTTCACCAGGTCGGGATCTGCAATCGCTGTTGCAGCCAAACTTGGGGCGTCGCGCAAAGCTTGACGCAACCAATCGATCGCTCTGGATTTTGCGGCACTCGAAGTCGGTTCACTCTTTTCCGTCAAGTTTTGGCTTGCCAAAGCGTAGATCCCCGCGATCTGCAAACGCTCGCGAGCCCCTGGTGAAAGAGTCGCTGCGATTTCGGCGTCAGCGATGGCTTCTTTCAGTTGCAATGCTCTGGCGTGCATGATTCCTCGTGATGCGATCGGCAATGGATGCTCAGGCCAGACGCTCGCCATCTGGTCCAGCAGCTGTAGCGCTCGCTGAGGTTTGCCGAGGACGTCGCCATAAACGTGCGCCGAATTGCGTAACGCGTCAAAATTGCTTGGCTCGACTCGCAGCGCGGCCGCAAAGTCCTCGAGTGCGTTTCCTGGCGAATCGGTCAACTGGCTGACGCCGCGGGCGATCCAGTCGTTTGCATCTCGCGGCGGAGTCTCCATTGCCTGAGCGAGGTCAGCCTTGGCAGCCTCGGCGTTACCAAGCTGTTTGTGGATCCTTTGCCGAAAAAGTAGAACCCTGGTTGTTGCTTGGCCGGCTCCTAAGCGAGCATCGCCAACGGCGGTATAGAACCAGAGAGCAACATTCGACGGTTGGGATTGCAATTGCTCGCGGGCCAACCCAACCAGCAAGGCGGCATCACCGGACTCCGACGCCGCCAGCGTTCGCATGTCGAGCGACCTCGTCTCTAACGTGTCGGCAGAGAATCGGTCGGGCGGAAGTCCTTGAAACTGCCGGTCGATTCGCAGGTTCTGCTGATCCGCCATCGAAACGATTCTTTGGTCAAACGCACGAGACAGGTTGTTCCATTGCAAGGCATTCTTTCGGTGGAATTGCCGGGCTTTCAAATCCGGTCCCGTGCGAATCCCTATGTCCGCCTCAGCGTCAGCCATCAGAAATGCAAGTCTGGAAATCTGTCTCCTGAGAACTTCCCTGGACTCTTGATCAAGGTGTTCGATTCCGGATGTCATCGTGCAGTACTTCGTCGTCGGATCGACCCATCCGTCCAGTAAGCGAGAGGACTGGGTCAACGCATCATTCAGGATTTCAGTCTCTCGGCCTGGCGTCGACAACGCGGCGAAGGAAATTTGGCAGATCAGACTGAAACTGCTGGTACTTTGTGTCCGCGGCAAGCGTCGCGATTCGTCGGTCGCGTTGGACGAGCATCGCAACAGCAACC
>JBGCGI010000086.1:0-2900 GCA_045110715.1 Rubripirellula sp. | reverse complement strand
TGCCGAGAGGGTTGCAGGAGCACAAGTCAAATGGTTCTGGCGCACGAATTGAACCGGCAGAATCACCCGTTTTCCATCGGCCGAATCGCTGGCAATGTTTTCAGCCAACGCTTTGTAAAAAGGATTGTCCACCAGCTTGGCATGTTCGCTCGCCGACTGGAAATCACCACAGTAATAGGCGGCGTCGGCACGACGTGCGGAAAGCCATTCTGACCGTTTGCGATCGAGATGCTGGAGCGGGAAGAATCTCTCCAAATCCTCGTAGATCTCGCGAGCCTCATCGTACTCCTGCAGTTCCAGCAGCAAGGCTGCAAGCTGGCACCGCACGTCGCCACTTTCGATTCGGCGGTTGGCCTCACGCATCAACGTCAGTGCCTCATCATCCCGTTTGGCCTGCACGAGACGGTGAGCGAGATTTTGTACTGCAGGTCGATACCAAGGAGCTAGCTCGATCGCTCGTTGCGCCGCTTCGAGCGCTTCTTCAGGGCGATCCTGCTGTTCCAATAAGAATGTTTTCGAGACATGCAACCATGGTCGTTCGGGGTGCAAGCCCATCGATTTTTCAAAACACTGTTCAGCCACTTCGAAGTCTCGCAGCATTGCCAGCACTGTGCCGCGCAGCGCTATCCAATCCGCTTGAACTTCCGAAGACGCGTTTTCCAGGTCGCCGAATTCACGCATGGTTTCCCAGGTGACCAGCGGACCACGCCGATGCATCATGGAAAGCGCATAGAAGTAGATCACTTCAGGGTCGTTTGGATTCGTTTGATAAGCCGACCGGTGCATCAGTCGTCCGAGACGCTCGGAGCCCAAGTTGTGGGCGAGTCGCCCGCCAATCAGCTGAGCGTCCGAACCCGTCCACTCTTTGAGCGGGCCTAGTTGTTTGGCGACTTCGTAGGCTTGGAGATACAAACCTTGTTGATGTAGGGTTTTCAGCTGGTCGATGGTTGCTGTGTCGGCGGTAGCGCTTTCGCTCATGGATGTTGACCCCAGTTGTTTGTTGGACGCCTGCTACGAAACAGCCTTTTCGACGAAAGGTTGGGTCGTGATCTGGCGTTCATGAGCGGGTGGAACGCAGGGCCAAGGAAAAGACGCCCCAGCACCAGCCCTTGAAAAAATCTATGAATTCGGAAACAAGTGTACCGGCTTTCCAAAGGTGAAGTTGTGGTGCCTTGCCGACATGGTGAACCCTGCAAATTCCCGTGATCCGCCGACAGTTGGTATTTCAGAGCCCCTTTCAGGGTGGGAAATCCGTAGAACTCTGCACCCATAATGGAAGCACTTGAATGTGACGTCGTGTTAGAATGAAGAGGTTCACTCTCATCACATGCTATTTCCACGAGTTCTTGCTAAGGCAGCCCTTCCATGCCTGATTCCGTTCCAACGAAACAGTCGACAAGTACGAAGAATGTCACCGTCAGCGATGATGCGATGGAAGAGGAGACGTCGACACGTGAGATCATTCGTTCTCTGATGCCAGGCGCTGTTTCACTGCTTGTTCACACCGTCATCATTTTGTTGCTCGCGATCGTCACGTACGAAGAGACGTCCACGGAGATTGCCAGGTTGATCGCTGTGCCTCCTCCGCAAGAGGAAGAGGATCCGCCAGTCGAAGTCGAACTGGATCCCGAGATCGAGCTGGTGCCAGAGAATATCGCCCTGTTCAGTGCCGCGCCAGCAGCAGCCAGTTCGGCTGCTGCGATGAGCACGCCGACTTTGAATCCAACTTTGGTCTCTCAGGCGGAGATGACCGAGATTTCGATTGCCGCACCGACCATCGGCATTCCTGATTCGATTGCGTTGATTGAGTCGGTGCCCGATGGTGATGTGAAGGGTGAATCGCGGGATATCGTCGGTGACTATCAGCAGGCACTGGACCGGTTGGCGCAAGAGTTGGTGTGGATGCTCGATAAAGGGCCCGTCATGGCGGTCTGGTGCTTTGATCAGTCGCAGAGCATGAAGGACGACCAAAAAGAGATTCGAGATCGAATTGAAACGGTCTACGAGCAACTGGGGATTTTGGAACGATCCAATAACGATGCGCTGTTGACGGCAGTGACAAGCTACGGTGCGAATTTTGTCGATCACACCAAACACAAGCCAACTTCGAGTCGGGAACTGATTCGCAAAGCGATCGATGAGATCCCTGTCGACAAGAGTGGGATGGAAATGATGTGCACGTCCGTTGGACGCGCGATCACGACCTATCGAGACTTGGCACGGCGCGGGCGACAAATGGCTCTGATTTTGGTCAGTGACGAAAGCGGCGATCGACAAAACAATGAGGCCTATTTAGAGCAAGCGATCGCCGTTGCCCGAGCAGCAAAGTGTCGTGTGTACGTGCTGGGCCGCGAGTCCGTGTTCGGTTACCCGTTTGCCTTTTTGCGCTGGCGACACCCGCAGACCAATCGAGTGCATTGGCTGCCGATGGATCGCGGACCCGAAACGGGGTTTCCGGAGCAACTGCAGACCAATGGGTTCCGCCGACGGCACGATGCCTTCAGCAGTGGCTTCGGCTCCTATGAGCAAACGCGGATGGCGCGGGAGACCAACGGTATTTTCTTCATGCTGCCGACGGTCGAGCCTGAATTGGTCGGTAGCTACAAGGAACGATATGATTTGGAGGCTCTTCGACCGTATCGCCCAGACCTTCGAGCACGAATGGAAGTCTTGGCGGATCGCGATGAGTTTCCTTTGCGGACTTTGATTTGGCAAGTGATTCAGGACATGAATCCCTACAATCAAGCCGCCAAGAAGACGGTCGAAATGCGAATGGAGTTTTCGCTCAATCCACAGGAGTTCGTGACGCAGGCGAGACGTGAGCAGGCCAAAGCGAAAATGCAATTGAGGTACATGGCCGAGGCGGAGAAAGCACTGATTGAAGGTGAGCGGCTGCGCGA
>JBGCGI010000085.1:0-4365 GCA_045110715.1 Rubripirellula sp. | reverse complement strand
CGATGCATTGGACCGTCGGAAGGTTGTGATCAGCGGGCCCGCGCTTGTTGGGGGGACGCTGCTTGGGAAAGGGCGCTTCGCGGAGGCCGAGGAACGTGGTTTGACCGAGAAGCGTCTGGTGTTGCTTGGTGTGAACGCTTTGGCGCGGGCTCCCGAGATGAAATACTTTGTGGATGGACATCGGGGAGCTGCGATGATTTCGGCTCATTTGATGTGTGTGGACAATCAGTTGGATGACGTGGCTGCGGGGCGGATCGCGGAATTGTTTGATCGCAACTGGGCGCCGTCGAAACTCTGTGAGTCGTTTCCTGAAAACGATCCGGTGCCGGACGCAATCGAGAGAATTGGGAAAGCGTTGGCCGATGGCAGTGGAGTTCTGCGCGAAGTTGGTCACGATGCGATTTTTGCGATGCACGCGATCAAAGCTTTTCGGATGTTGCCGGAGGCGGCGACGCCTGAACGAGTGGATGGGGTTTGCAATTTGGTTCGGGCGATCAAGCCGTGGCGAGACATCAAGGCTGATGATTCGATTGATCCGCCGGAGTTCACCGATGAAGTGGCTGCCTCGAAATTCATCTTAAGGGAAGCGAGTGATTCGATCGACCGTTTCAAAGGCTACGGACAAGGATTCGCCGGGCACATGCTGACGTTCGGTCAGTCGCTGGTCGAAATGGCTGCGATGGGAGACGTGGAGTGGGCAGAGAGTTGCCGAACCGCCCTGTGCAAGTACATCACCGTGACTCGCATGGGACCGCAGCCAGGCGATCGTAAGATCAAAGATCACCAGTTTACCAAGATGCGGCCTAGTGATACCGAGTACTGGAAGAAACGCGGCGACAAGACGTTGGGGATTGGCCACGTCTTCAAGTATCCCTACGCCTACTACGACCTGCTCTCGCGTGCCGATGATGTGGAGTTGGAGCAGGAACTTGAATCCAAGGCGTGGCAGCTGTTTTGATCGCGTTGATCAATCACCTGCGTTCCTAGGGTTTGGCAGTCTGGTCAGGTTCAACGATCCGCGTTTCTTGCTGCGGTTGATTGGTTGGTGCATTCTTGGCTTGCCACAGCGCCCATCCCAGCGAGTACAGGTAGCTGCCAATGAAGGCGGCCGCGATCACGGGCAACGCGAATGGTGCCAGCCAAGCGACCAGCAATGCGACGTTGACCAGGCCAACGGAGACCGCCGACTTGGTCATGCTACGAATCATGAAAGGCAACTTGCAAGGCAGAGCCATCGTGATCGCGTTAAGCACGAACGCAACGATCAGGAAGGGAGATGCATCGAAGGCGAACTGTTCACCGAGCAACAGAATGAAAAACACGTGTCGTACCAACTCGTTCGTTGGTGATCCGATGCCCGGCGTTGCGTTGGGGTCAAGTCGAGAAACACTGCGCAAGACAACGACTGCCGTCGCAACGAGAGCGGCTATCGTGCAGATGCCGCCAAACGACATGCCGACGAACATCAAGATGATGCTGTGTGTTATCGAGTCACAGACGTTATCAAGGCGAGCACCAAACTGACTGCCAATATGCAGTTTCGCGGCCAAGATTCCATCCAAGTCATCCATCACATTGCAGTAAATGATCAGTGGGATGAGATAGATGGCGGGGTCTGCGCCGAACAAGAGGCAAAGTGGCAGAACGCCTAGTATCGAAGCGACGTTTGCCAAATTGCGGTAGGTCAGGTGATAGAGATTTTGCAACGTGTTTGATCTTATTTCAGGTGAGCGTGAATCGTTGTTCTCGAAACCGTTGTTGGCGAGCTGACGATTTCAGCGGAGACTTTCAACGGGAACATCATTTCGGCTTCCACGAGATCTTCCAACGTATCGATCTCGTACCAGCGACCTTTGTCAAACGGAACGGCATCCATCGCGAGGCTTCCATCTCGAAGCATTTCAGCGATCACTGTTTCGTAGTATTCATTGACACGTCCCTCCGCGACGTGGGAGGACAAACGCTCTGTGAATCTCCGCCATGAGTCTCTCGAAAAACTGTACAAATTGACGGTCTTGTGCCTGATTTCACCGTTTGCCAACGCACCTGCAAACTGAAATGCCGTGACGTGTTGCTCGGTGTCAACGGTGACGGTTGTTCCATTCATCCAAGGCCGCATTTGCGAGACCGCCATTCGGTTTGGCTGCAACATTTCCAGCAGCAGTGCCGAATCGAATACGACATCGCTTTCGAGCAACAGGCATGGCTCGTCGATCGCCAGTCGAGCCAACCAAAGGGAATACAGATTGTTGGTTGTCGCGTAGTGAGGATTGATGATGAACTCGATATCCAGGTCGTCGGTTCGTTCGTGTAGAAATTCGCGAACCCGGTGATCTAAGTAGCCAACGACAATGACGAGTCGCGTAAAGCCGTGCTCACACAGCGACTGAATCATTCGTTGCAGAATCGAGACGCCGCTGACTTCGGAGAGGCATTTCGGGGCATCATCGGTAAGTGGTTTGAGTCGGCTTCCGGTGCCAGCGGCAAGCAATACGGCGGTTTTTACCGGGGCATTCTCTTTGCATACTGAAGACTTTGTTAAATGAATCATGATCGCAATACTCTCGGTTGAACTTGTGTTCAACGGCTCGTGGAGATTGCCAGTGCTAACTGCTTCGGCAGCTTTCCAAGATCGAACGCGGATCGTCCGACTTGTTGACACACCGACTGGGATTGCATGTCATCACTGCGCGTTTCGCATTCATCTGCGCACGCGACCAAACGCTAGGTCGCTGCGTGAACGATTGGTGTCCGCGATGTGTTGTGTAAGGTCCGCCGACGCCAATCATCGAAACGCTGCGGATGATGAACCAGCAACGCACCACCAATGGTCGGTGGCTTGGGGTGTTAGAGCACCCGGATGGCTTGGTTCTTCGTAGAAACTCAAGCTCTCGATCAAACCTGCAGCGGGAATCGCCTTGGAATTTCCATGCGGGAATCTGACCAGATGTTTGAAAATCGATGCAGAATGGAATGTTGGATCTTCTTGACGTGATGCTATCGGAACGCATCAACGCTCAACTCTCCAATCGTCTTCGCACGATCTTCACAAGCCCATTGTAGCAGGTCTGACTCGATCGGGTAGGTCAATCCTCTTGATTGGACGCGGTCACGCCTTGTTCACAGCGTATTTTCGCGGTGTGGCATCGAGATTGTTAAGACGAACGCTCGATCGGTCACTTCCACGAATTGTCTGACGAGAAATCACTCGATCGAGACGTTTTGTGTGATTTGAAAGAAGTGTTCAAGAAAACGGTCCGTTCTCTGCGTCCAGATTTTGGGGAGTTGGGAGAGAAAGAGAGAGGTTGAGGCTCGCGTCCATGATCGTGGTGAGCCAATCGAGTGTTATGTGTTCAATTTTTCGCTACAGCGATTACCGGGGTTGTTTCCGCAGTCACACTGCCAGCGTAGCTTCGGATGGCGGATTTCCGGTAATTGACTCCCAGCCCTTTTTGAAAACACCAAAGTCACCGTCGTGGAGCTTGGAAGTACGTCGAAGGCAAGCCGAGCCCAGCGTTGAAAAAAGTGTCGCGTCGAGACGAACTTGGTGCTTAACTGTACAATTTTGAAAACGATCCTGGCGAAGCGAGCAACGTCCTAAGCGAGCAGCCTGACATTGCAAAGACAATGGTTGAACTGCTTGATGAGTATCGCAATAGCGGGCGATCGAACTAGTCAGTCGCGAAAAAGCGAAACAAAGCATCAGCGAGAGATTCCTGCATGACAAATGATCAAGTTGGCGCGCAATGTCGAGCGTACCTGTTGTTGCTCGTTGCATTTGTGTTGCAATGTTTCAACGGCAACGAAGGATTGGGCCAGTCTCCAGACGTCACGCCGCAATCCCTTGAGTTTCGTCGCCAGGCCACGCGAAGGATGGTCTTTGATCGTTCCCAGCAGATTCCGCTGGCATCGTTGCAGCCTAGCAAGATCGTTGGCCTTGATCTGATGCATCCCGAAGTCGGCGATTCGCTCGGCAAGGCTGAATGTTCGATCGTCGCAGGCAGGCTGAATGTTGCCAGTGGGGCGCAGAAGGCGTCTTCGCTGCGGTGGGTCGGCGGTTTCAACCCGTTCGCGACTTATGAGCTGAACCTGCACCATTTTGAAGGTAGCGGGCGAACCGGTTTGCGGTTTCAACAACGCGACCAGAACAATCAGCTCTCGGCATGCATTGTTGCCGAGGACGACAAGTATCTTTCGATCGAATGGGTGGTGGTCAAGGATGGGAAGGAAGTCAGCCGCGATTCATTTGCCTGGCCAGATGGCGTGAAATCGAAGGGGCAGGTGCGGCTACGAGTTCAGATGTTGGCGGTTGGCGTGAACCTCTACATCGAGTCAGAGGGAGTGTCTCATCTGGTCGGCTATCCC
>JBGCGI010000084.1:0-44150 GCA_045110715.1 Rubripirellula sp. | reverse complement strand
TGACAGTTGGCCGACTTTTCGTGGCACACAACGGACAGCTGTTGCCACGGACGGGGGTCTCTTAAGCGAATGGCCAGAGGGTGGCCCCCAACTGATTTGGTCTGCTGAGGGTGCCGGCCGTGGCTACGCAAGTTTGGCGATCTCCGATGGAAAGATCTTCACAATCGGTGACGGATTATCAACGACTGGCGACGCCGATGAGTACGTGATCTGTTTCGATCAAAAAACGGGTTCCGAGCTTTGGAAGAGCAAGATGGGATCCCCATGGACTAAAGGAAAGCCTAGTTGGCAGAGTTCGCGAAGCACGCCCACCGTCGATGATGATCGTGTCTACGTGGTCACCCCGCATGGCGATCTGATTTGCTTCAAAGTTGGCGACGGCAAAGAAGTCTGGCGGAAACACCTCAAGAATGACTTCCAAGGAAAGAAAGCCGATAGCTGGGGTTACAGCGAGTCCGTTTTGATCGATGGCGAACACTTAGTTTGTACGCCCGGTGGCCCGAAAAACACGATGGTTGCCTTGAACAAGATGACCGGCGAAACCGTTTGGACGACGTCTCGTGATGAAGATCGCGGCGCAGGCCATGCCTCGATCGTCATTTCAGAAATCGGGAACCAACGCGTGTATGTCCAAACCACGGGCAGCGGGGCGATGGGAGTTGCAGCCACCGACGGCAAACTACTTTGGACTTACGAGATCAAGAAAACCACTGCCGTGATTCCCACGCCGATCGTCAAGGGCGATTTGGTTTTCTTCACCGCAGGCTATGGAACAGGTGGGACTCTGGTTCGACAAGTGCCCGCTAGCGATGGTGTGACTGCAGAAGAAATTTACCCAACCACTCCAGCACTCGGCAACAAGCACGGTGGGATGGTTTTAGTCGGCGATCACTTGTACGGGGACTCCGAAGACCGAGGCATTCCCTTCTGTGCAGATCTGATGACAGGTGAAGTGAAATGGAAATCGCGTGGCACCGGAAAGAAGTCAGCCAGCATTGCCGCTGCTGATGGCCATCTCTACATTCGCTTCAGTGATGGCACGATGGTATTGGCAAAGGCATCGCCCGATTCCTACGAGGAGACTGGCAGCTTTCAAGTCCCCGGCAGTGGCGAGCGGCCTAGCTGGGCTCATCCTGTGATTTTGGACGGCAAGCTCTATCTTCGCGAGGGAGACAAAGTGCTTTGCTACCAGTTGCAGTCCCCAGCTTAGAATACGAGACGACTAACTCGATGCCTTTGTTCACCAAGTGCAGATTCTGCCACAAGAACGTTGTCAGCGTTCTGATGAGCCTGCACCAACGAAAGCATGCCAAACGATTGCCCGACGGACAGCAACGCGACCATGTGACCGAACCGCCAGACCAACGATTCCAAGGATCGTTGGATGGCGTGCCGAAGCACTATCGGCACGCGAAGTGCCAACGTGTCACCGGAATGCCCGAGGAGATCATCCGTTCCTACCTGGCCAATCCGTCCTTGTACAACGACCACACTTTCTGTGTTGGGTGCGGCGACTATATCCACATGTCCGAATTGGATTGGGTCGAAACGGGGCAGAATCTTTTGGACTATATGGATGAACTGCGCAGCAAGGCTCGGCAATGCCCGATCAAACTGACAGATGCAGCGGTGGACGCGTTGCGTGACTACGCCAACGGGGAAGAGCCGCGAATTCGGGTGTCGGTCAGCCGGTCAGCGCGACCGGAAGCTGGTCGGTACATCTACCACCTTGACCTCGATAGTCGTCCCAGCAGACGCGGGGATCGCGTTTTCGAGCTCGAATCGATTGAAATCTTGATCGACCAAACCTCTCTCGGATTGATCAACGGAACCGAAATCGACTTTCAGACTGGCCCTGATGGGACCGGATTTCGATTTGACAACCCAAATGCCGCCTAAAACACGTCCCGGGGACGGTTTCAGGCTCCTCCACCGGGCATCGTTTTCGCCCGCCAAGGCAGTTCGGGTGCGATGCGAGTGATGCGCAAGCCGGGTAGAATAGAATGGCAATGCAGGCTCAAATGATCTGCTGTGCCATTTCCGTGCCCCGAAGTCGAACTTGGATGAGATGTCGGATTCAAGAGACCATCGACGAAGGAAGCTCCGGGGAGAGCATCTCGAATCACGCCGGCTGCTAGCTGTCGGCACGTTCGCGGGAACAGGTGTACTTGCGCAGTACTTTTCTGATCCTGATCTCGGTTCTCTCGAGATCTCGCGAACAGAAAGCAATCTGGCACTTGATTGGGGGGCAGCGGCACCTGACGCCGCGCTGAATCCCGATTCGTTTTCCGTGCGACTGACGGGGAGGCTCGAGGCAGAGTTCACCGAGGAGCATACCTTCACGTTGAACGCCGACGGCGGTGCACGACTCTGGGTCAACGGAATCAAACAAATCGATTCGTGGACCTTGCCCTCGGTGGCTGGAGCAACTGCAAACATCAATCTGATCTCAGGTCGTCAATACGACATTCAACTTGAGTTCCGCGAGACCGGTGGCGACGCCAATGTTGATCTGGTTTGGTCGAGTGCATCATTGGCCGCCGAATCAATTCCAACCAAGAATTTGTTTCCAAGCGAACGCGGGAGTATCGGTCGACGGGTATGGAACGGCATCGCTGGAAGCGAGATTGCGAATCTGACGTCGATCACCGACTACCCCGACACTCCATCAGCGATTGAGAGTCTATCTTCATTAGAAGTGGGGGCGACGACCAGCGATCAGTTTGGCGACCGCATCTCGGGCTTGCTTCATCCACCGCAAACGGGCTCCTATGAGTTCTTCATTGCGGGAGATGATTCTGCAGAACTATGGCTAAGCAATTCCGACGATCCAGGTCAGTTGCAGCAAATCGCCGCGACGACATCAGCGACATCTTCTCAAGACTGGACTGCGACACCGCAGCAACGATCTGGCTTGATTGATTTGGTCGCTGGGCAAAGCTACGCGATTGAAATCCTTCGCAAGGAGGACGTCGGTGCGGACCACGTCGCCGTGGGCTGGTTGCATGTGGAGCTTTCGGGAATCGAAGTGATCGACGGAGAACATCTCTCACCGTCGGTGCCCATCGTAAGCGTCTATTCAAGGCGGCCAAATGCAGTGGAAGGCGATGCGAACCCATTGGAATTCGAAGTGGTTCGCACGGGACCAACAACAAACGCACTGGATGTGACCTACGTCGTTTCGGGCACTTCAACCTCGATCGATGACTATACGGCAGTCAGCGGAAGCGTCACGATTCCGGCAAACGCGAGCTCGGCAACTGTTCAGATCGCGCCAACCACCGACTCGATTGTGGAAGGGGCAGAGACCGTTCTTGTCGAGATTGTCGATGAGCCTGGCTATCAAGTGGGTTTTCGGAGTGAGCGCCAATCCACCGGCATCATCCAGGACATCGCTCCTGAGATCAGTGGCGGCGTTTTGATTTCTCCTACCATGACGCTGGCCAATTACCAGTCATTCGGCGGAACCTTCACCGACGTCACGCCGACTGCTCCCTATTCGAACGTGATCGAAGCAACCGTTGGCGTCGTCACCAATCCCTTCAGCGCCCAATTGCGTGCTGGCTACACAGCAGCGGTCGAAGCAGGAGACATCCTTTGGGCGGATGCTTTTGTGCGGTCGACCGGGGGCAGCCAAGGTCGAATCACGGCGATTGCCGAACGATCCGGATCACCTTTCACCAGCAGTTTGTCACAAGCAATCGACGTGCCAGAGACGTGGACCCGTTTGCAGTTTCCTTTCGTCTCGGCTGAGTCCTATGCACCAGGAGAGGCTTCCTTTGGATTCTTCTTGGGCCACCAACCGCAGACGCTGCAGTTCGCCGACATCCGGGTGCTGGGATACGGACCGCCAAGCGACCTCACACCAAATCAGTTTGGTTTGAACAACATTGGTGGTTCTTTTGGAAACTTTTCGACCGTTCAAATCACCGGTCAGACCTTCGACACAGCAACACAGATTACAACTCAGACAGAGCCTCCCAACAACGAGGCTTGGCGGTTGCAGTACGGTGGCCGCAATTCAGCGGTCGTAAAAAGCGGCAACGATCTACAGCTCACTTTTTGGGCTCGCAGCATCAGTGGCCCATTGCCGCGCATCAATGTCGTGATTCAGAACACGGACAACTTCTCTGTGCTGATGTCCAATACCATTCAGCCAACTCCAACGTGGCAACAACACACTTTCAACCTGACGCTGCCACTTGCCGGTCCCGATTATGCAATCGATGGTCTGCAGGCAATGCTGAACGTGGGTTTCGCTCCGCAGGCAGTTGAGGTCGCCGATATTGCATGGACGAACTTGTCCGCGGCAGGAAACCTAGCAGACTTCCCATCGCTGTCTCCTTCGATCAGTTATGAAGGACGGGCGTCAGATGAGCCCTGGCGTGATTTGGCAGATGACCGAATCGATGAACAGCGGAAAGCGGAGTTAACGGTCAACGTCGTTGACGGCAACGGCAGTCCCGTCAATGGAGCCGTCGTTTCGATCCGTCAAACAAGCCACGACTTCCTGTTCGGATCTGCAGCCAGCGCATTCAACAACCTATTGAGTCCCAACAGCGGCGTGGTCTCCGACCGCTACCAAAGTGAATTCACTCGGCTATTCAACGCGGTTACCATCGAGAACAGCCTCAAATGGCCGACCTACCTTCAAGATGTCCAGCGTGGTCAGGATGCTGCTGCTTGGGCCGTGGCCAATGACCTGTATCTTCGTGGCCACAACATTATCTGGCCCAGTCGTGATGTGATGCCGACGGCAGTGTGGGACCAGTACGACTCGCTGCTGAGTCTAGAAGGAACCGCCGTCGCCGAAAACTATTTACAAACCGAAGTGGAGTCACGCATTCAGGACGCGGTGACGACATTCAAGGACCAAGTCATTGAATGGGATGTCGTCAACGAGCCGTTCGACAACAACGACGTGATGAACGTGCTGGGCAATCCCATTGTGACGGACTGGTTCACTCAAGTTCGGACATGGGACGCCGACGCAATCCGGGTATTGAACGATTACGACATCTTCACGCGAAACGGTGGCAACACCGCTCACCGCACAAACTTTGAATTTTGGCTGACGCAACTCAGCACTGCTGGCGTGATCGAGAAGATTGGTGCCCAGGGACATTATCGCGACGGAAACCTAACCGACATCGGCGTCCTAGGTCAGCTGATCGAGAGTTATGACACCCAGTTCGGATTGCCGATTGCCGTCACGGAATTTGACATTCGGACAGGCGATCGACAGTTGCAAGCTGATTATCTGCGTGACTACGCGACCATGCTCTTTAGCCAAGATGCAATTGACCAGTTCATTCTGTGGGGCTTCTGGGCGGGGGCCCGTCAGCATCCCGAAGCAGCGTTGCTGAACGATGACTTCTCCGTCCGCCCCCATGGGCAAGTTTACGAAGATCTCGTTTTCGGTTCCTGGTGGACAGATCAGCGTGGTACTTCGCGTGGAGGCCAAGTCGTCGCAGATGTGTTCAAGGGTGATTACGAGATCACGGTTTCGATCGGCGACCAAGTGTACGAGACAACGCTTAGCGATTTTGCAGCTGACGGAGCGATGAACATTTCGCTGCCCGGAATCGTCTGGTCGCAGAGTCAGATTAACGGTGCAGAGGGTACAAGTAGTACCGTTACGGCGGCCTTGTCCGAAGCTCCCACTTCTGACGTAACGATCATGCTATTAGCGGGTGCGCAACTAGACGTTAGCCCCGCGCAACTGACCTTCACCCCAAATAATTGGGACACGCCACAATTGATCACCATCGCGTCACTGGAAGATTACGTGGTGGAAGGCTCTCAGACCGAATACGTTTCGGCTCTAACGACGAGTCTGGATGAACGATTCAACACCGCTCCATCAACTCCCGTGGAAGTTCAGATCGCAGATGGAACGCCCCCGTTGACGGTGGCTTCGGTTTCGATCGCTGATACCCAACAGCGTTCCGTGATTAGCGAAGTTGCGATCGAGTTCGATGGGTTGGCAACGATCCAACCCAATGCGTTCACCATCACACGTGTTTTGGATCCGGTTTCCGGCGATCAGGATGTTGAATTGATCGTCATGCCACAAGACGACAGTTCCGGGTCGACGATCGTCACGCTCCAGTTTACAGGTGACCTAGCAACGTCATCTGGCGCGTTGATCGACGGCAACTACAGGCTGACCATTGACGCGTCGAAGATCACGCTTCTGGGCACGACGGCAATGCTAGATGGCAATGCCGACGGATCACCTGACGGAAACCACATCTACGGCGGGACGCTTGCCGATGATTTCTACGCACTCTTTGCAGACAACGATGGCGATGGCATGGTCACGTTCTTGGACTTCATCGAATTCCGACGCACCTACGGACTTGACTCGGAATCACCTGTCTTCAATTCGGCCTATGATATCGACGGCAATGGAGCGATTACCTTCTCACCTGACTTTATCGAATTCAGGCGTAACTATGGGAAATCCCGGTAACGCTACTTTGTGGTCCAAACGGGCTCTGGCTGAATGTCGTCGGTCACGGGCGACCCCTGATCAGCTCGCCCACTGCCTTCCATTCGGCTGATCAGTTCGACCGTCATGTCGGAATCGCAAGCGATTTGGCAGCTCAATCGCACACCCGGATCGTTCACTTCACGGGCTCGCAGTGTTGCTTTCTCAGCTTCGGTGATCTTGTCAGGTTCGCCATCGACGATTTTCACGCGGCATGTTGTGCAACGTGAATTGCCTCCGCATGCATGCAGCTGATCCGTCCCGGCATCCTCGACGAGTGCTTGTACCAGTCTCTTTCCCGCTGGAACTTCAAACTCACCCACACCCTGCACGTTCAATTTTGGCATCTGATCACTCCTGAAGAATCGTTAACTGGTTTACCGGCTGCCGTGAATGATACGCAACGAAAAACCTCACGCTACCGGGCACGTTTCAGGGTGCGACGGGCTTCTTCTCTTCCGACTCATCCTTTACCGGTTCGGATCGATTCTCTTCGGGGTTCAGCTTCTTCTGGGTCTGCAACCGCAGTCGCGCCAACTGCACCTCTTTTTCAGCAACAGACTTGTCGAGTAATTTCATCTCCAATCCATCCGAATTCGCGTACCCTCGCGCCACCAAACGTTCCAGCTGCTGGGTTTCTCGAGTGGCAAGTGCCAACCGACGCTCGGCCTGCAAGACATCAAGCTCCAATAGCAACAAAGATTCAGCGTTGGCCGCTTTGGCAACTTCCAGCTGACCCTCTGCCTGCGCCACGGCCAGGCGTAATCGTGCAAGATTCAGCTCGCGATCTTCGCCAACCTCTTGATGACTCTCCTGGGCTTTTAGCTGAGCTCGCGCGAATACCAATCCCGCCTCAGACTCAGAAATCGTGATCGAGGGGAAGCGTGAACTCGAAAGCATGTTGCGTTCGATTCGCATCAAACGCGCCCCCATACGGTCGATCATTTCTTCCAGCCGCAGGTCTTCCGTCTGCCGTTGCACACGTTGGTCGCCAATCCTCGATCGAGTGACAGCGCGTTCAGCCTGAATGCGGCTGGATCGACCGGGCGATTGGGCCGGTGCTTGATTCGCTTGCAGCACCAACGCAAGGGCGATCAGCAGCCGTGCTGTGGGTAGAAGCTTGATCATGGATTTCACGGAAATGGTTGGAAGCGAACGGAGCACGGTAATCAAATTCAGACTCAGCTCTGAGCTGAAAGCCAAGTTGATTCTATGCTCAATCCTGGTTCGCTTGGGGAAACGAGTAGCGAAAGCAGATCCGCGGCTGCGTCAATCTGGGCAGTTTGCGGCGATTCCAGAGACGGGTACGATACCCCTACGAGCTTCGGACTGAACCATCGGATTTCATCATGCCCAGCAATCGATTGTCGCTTCATCGGTCCTCTCCTTTCCGCCTCGCCGCCAAGCAAAAACCTCGCTCCTCGCGGCTTAGACAAGCTGGTTGGTCCGTCAGTCAACTAGAAGCACGCCTGATGTTGGCTGGTGATGCGGGTGCTGCCACCAGTTCCGCGATGCAGGCGGAAGTCGACTTGCAGTCGGACTCAACGTCGACATCGACGGCAACGGAGATTGCCTTCGTCGACTCGAACTTGGCAGGCATGAACGAGCTGATCGGCGTCATTGATCGTGGCGCTGAAATCGTTTTGATCGATCCGTCTGCCGATCCGATTGACCAAATCACCGACATGCTTCGAGGACGGACGAACATTCGTGCTCTGCATATTGTCTCCCACGGCCAGCCGGGAGAACTACTGATTGGGGATCAAGTCGTCAACTCCGAGCATTTGCAAGAGAACGCAAACAAACTGCGGTCGTGGCGATCAGCGTTGAACGTTGAAGCCGACATTTTGCTATACGGTTGCGATGCCGCCGCAGGCGAATCAGGACAACGTTTCTTGAAAGAGTGGTCACGTCTGTCGGGTGCTGATGTTGCGGGATCGACAGATCGTACGGGATCGATTGCTCAGGGTGGGGATTGGATTCTTGAGTCAGTCACTGGTGTCATTGCGACGGACTTACTGGCATCCGCATCGGATTTAGAGCAGCTAGACATGGTGCTTCCGATCACGATCCGCGCCGCTGGAACGACCAATGAAGAGCAAATGCAACTTCAGATTGATGGCGTGACCGTCCAAACATGGAATGACATCGGAGGAAATGCGTACGCGGGACAATACCAAGACTACACCTACAGCGGCGTGGGAGTGTCGGCGGATCGCGTTCGTGTCGTGTTCACAAACGACCTGTATCTCCCTACACAAAACTTCGACCGCAACTTACGCGTCGATAGGATCACCATCGACGGCAACGAGTTCGAGACAGAGAATCCTAGCGTCTTTAGCACAGGCACCTGGCTGCCCTCCATCGGAGTACAACCAGGATTTCGTCAGAGCGAATGGCTGCACACCAACGGCTACTTCGAGTTTGCTGACACGGCGAGTAGTAGTTCCATCACGATTTATGCTGCCGGGAACGAGAACGCCGAGACGATGGAACTGCGGATCAATGGCAATCTCGCGGAGACCTGGAACAACGTCGGCGGAAACGCTTATGCTCGACAATTCGTTGCCTATCAGTACACGCATGCTTCGACGGTTGTCCCCGACGATGTGCAGATCCACTTCACGAACGACTTCTACATCAACGGACAAGTCGACAACAACCTGCGAATCGATCGATTGGTCATCGATGGAGCGACTTATCAGACCGAAGCCCCCAACGTGTTCTCCACTGGAACCTGGCAGAACGGTTCGACGACGCCAGGCTTCAAGGAAGACGAGATGCTTCACACCAACGGCTATTTCCAATATGGCAACAGCACCGACCCTGGGGTAATCGCACTCGAAACGAGCACCATCACCGTCAACGAAGATGATGGTTCTGCGATTGCTCGTGTGATCCGAAGCGGTGGTTCCGACGGCACGATCACGGTCGATTACAACACACAACCAGGCTCTGCTTCTGCTGGCAGCGACTACACAACCACCACGGGAACGCTCACCTTCGCTGATGGCGAGACAGTTCAATCCATCGTGATTCCGATCACGAACGATTCACAACCCGAACCAACTGAGCAATTCAATGTGACGATCGACAACGTCATCGGAGGCGCCACTTTACTGGTTCCTCGAACGGCAACGATTACGATCGTTGACGACCAAGTGGCGCTCCCCGACTATACAAACTTCGGTTCAGGCAGTGGTCTGGCGTTCAACGGTGACGCTCGACAAACGAACAACTACCTAGAACTCACCACTGCGAACGACTTGGAGGCGGGAAGTGTGTTCTTCGACACTCCGATCTCTCTCAATAGCGATGCGTCGTTCCGAAGTTCGTTCCGGTTCCAGATCACCGGCGGGGACGGTGCCGACGGGATGGCCTTCGTGATTCAAAACGATCCGCAAGCTGAAGACGCCATTGGCCAAGGCGGAGGAAGCTTGGCATACAACGGAATCGCGAACTCAGTCGCCGTTGAGTTTGACACTTATCCCAATGCGGGCGACGTCAACAACAATCACATTTCGATTCTGTCCGGCTCGACAACCAATGCATTGAAGACGGCGACTCCCGGCTTCGATCTCAATAGCGGAACTCAATACGATGCCTGGGTCGACTACAACGGAGTCAGCGATGTTCTTGCTGTTTACGTTTCCACTGGGTCGACCAAGCCCGCGTTGGCTTTGATGAAAACCACTGTCGACTTGGAAACGACGGTTGGCTCTCAAGCCTATTTTGGATTCACCGCAGCCACTGGTGGTCTGAATGACTCACACCGAGTTCATCGCTGGCAATTGGACCAGCAGGTTCCTCCTCAAGATCCGCCGACTGAGGGAGGTGGAACCGTTGTCGGCGTTGATGTCGTGACCAGTGGCATCTCCCAGCCCACAGCAGTCGACTGGTTGCCCAACGGAACGATGTTGATTGCTGAAAAGAATGGTGTCGTCCGTGCGGCAAATCCAAGCGGCTCGGTCGGTTCTTCACCCTTCATCGACATCTCCGCGATCGTCAACGGTGTTCGCGACCGCGGGCTGATGGACATCGCAGTGCATCCGGACTTCGTCAACAATCCCTACGTCTACCTGCTATTCACCTACGATCCCCCCGAGGTATTCAATCAGCAATCAGGCACGCTGGCTGGCCCCGATGGTAGGGGCAATCGAGCCGGTCGCCTGATTCGTGTCACCGCTGACGCTTCCAACAACTATCAGACTGCCGTGGCAGGCAGCGATGTTGTGCTCCTGGGAGCCAACAGCACTTGGGCCAACTTCAATGGTTTCGCCAACAGCACGGTCAACTTCAACGAACCACCAGCCGGTGAGTTCTCCAACGGCACGTACCTGCAAGACTTCATCCCTAGCGACAGTGAGTCGCACACCGTTGGAGGCCTGGCGTTTGCTCCCGATGGCTCGCTATTCGTTTCGATCGGCGACGGAGCCAGTTACAACCAGGTCGACGTGCGCGCCGATCGGGTACAAGACATCGACAGTTTGTCTGGCAAGATCCTCCGGATCGATCCATTGACCGGCGACGGATTGTCAAACAACCCGTTCTACAATGGGAACCCGGATGCGAATCGCAGCAAGGTCTATCAACTCGGCCTCCGCAATCCATTCCGCATCTCGGTGAATCCAACCGACGGACAACTCTTTGTCGGCGACGTGGGCTGGGGACAGTGGGAAGAAGTCAATGCGGCAGGACCGGGCGCCAATTTTGGCTGGCCATTCTACGAAGGCGGAAGTGGAAACAGCCTCGTACAAGGCTCTTACGCCAGTACTCCTGAGGGACAAGCCTTCTTTGCCAGTAGCGTGACAGTCGAACCATCGATCTACGCTCTCAATCATGCCGCTGATGGTATCAACGCAATCGTGATGGGAGACACGTACACAGGCGCGCTGTATGGATCGGAGTACACCGGCGATGTATTTTTCAACGACCTAGGGCAGGGAATCGTCCGCCACGCCTCTATCGATAGTTTAGGAAACGTGACCGATGTACAAACCTTTGCCACAGGCGCAAACGTGGTCGTCGGAATCAGCCAAGGCCCCGACGGTGCGCTGTACTATGTGGATTTAGATGACAGCGTGATTGGACGCTGGGAAATCGTCTGACGTTGTGTCGCGATCGATCCGGCCTCCGCATGCGGCCAAATCTATTGATTTTCAGTCGAACGGCACACCCATGGTTTTCATGCCAACGTTACCTTGGAGACCGTTGTGCACGCCGAAAACTAGGAATCATCATGTTGAATCGATCCCAAGACCGAAGTCCACATGCTCTTGCCACCCGCGGATTGAATCGCCGCCAATTCGCAATGATGTCTGCTGCTTCAACACTCGCGTTATGCCCCGGCTCAAACGCCGCGGCAGCCTCACCGATGAAAGTCGCGGTGATTGGGCACACTGGCCGCGGTGACTTTGGCCACGGACTTGACACTGTATGGAAGAAAGTTCCAGGAGCGAAAATCGTCGGTCTTGCCGATGCCAACAAAACCGGACTTACCAAGCGACTTGATCGTCTGAAGTTGGACAAATCGATCGGGTTTGTCGACTATCGCGAGATGCTCGCGACTGCCAACGCCGATATCGTTGCCGTTTGCCCGCGGCACCTGGACCAACACCACGACATGATCATGGCCGCGATCGAGTCGGGAGCGAAGGGACTTTATGTCGAGAAACCATTCGTTCGCACACCAGCTCAGGCGGATCGAGTCCTCGCCGCGGTTGCCAAGCACCACACGAAGCTGGCCGTTGCTCATCGCAACCGATACCACCCTGTACTCAAGACGATCAGCGATCTGATGGAACAAGGTCGGATCGGCAAGCTCTTAGAAATCCGCGGGCGTGGCAAAGGGGATCGGCGTGGAGGCGCAGAGGACTTATGGGTGCTCGGCTCGCACGTCCTGAACCTAGTCGCTTACTTTGCTGGACGTCCGCAATCTTGTTCTGCGAGTTTGCTGCGTGATGGCCGCTCGGTAACAGAGTCAGACGTCTACGATGGCCCAGAGGGACTTGGCCCCTTGGCGGGAAACGAACTGCACGCCCGCTTTCGAATGGACTCTGGAATCACGGCATATTTCGATTCGATTGCAAACGATGGCACAAAGAACCAGGGGTTTGGTTTGCAGTTGATCGGCAGCGAGGGAGTAATCGCTTTCCATATCGACGCTTTGCCGTTGGCACACTTGCGAGCGGGCAACCCGTTCGACCCGAAGAACGTTTCTCCCTGGCTTCCGATCACAAGCGGCGGAGTCAACGTGCGTGAACCGATCGAAGACTTGCAACTCGATCTCCCGCACCACGTTTTGCAGGTAAGGGATCTGATTGCGGCGATTGCCGAAGACCGCGATCCACTTTGCAGCGCATCCGAGGCGGCCCTGACCGTCGAGATGATCTGTTCGGTTTTCGAATCGCATCGGCAGGGCGGCCAGGCGGTCGCGTTACCTCTCGCTAAGCGAGATCATCCCCTGAATAGGATGTAGGCCGACGGGCAACTTCCATCTGCGATTCCGCAAACCAGCATGGGAAGTTATGGTTCAGGTCGAGCCCGTTTCCCGACTTCTTACGAGGATGCAGCGTTTTGATCGAGGCATTGATTTTTGATTGTGATGGGACTTTGTCCGATTCCATGCTCGCGCACTTTTCTGCATGGCGAGATGCCTTGTTGACCCAGGGCATGACCTTGGATGAACAAAATTTCTATCAGCATTCCGGCACCCCCTCGAGTCGCGTGATCCCGATGCTAGCGGAGGCTCAGGGTGTCGAAGTGGACTTTAAGCGAGCGCTCGCGCACAAAGAAGAGCTCTTCCTGGAGAACATCTCCCTACTTCGCCCGATCGAACCAGTGGTTCAGATCGCCCGCGATCACCTGAATACGAGCATCAAAATGGCGGTGGCCAGCGGGGGCACGCGTCGATTGGTCCACCTTCAATTGCAGCAAATCGAGGTCATGGATTGGTTTGAAACGATCGTGACCTGCGAGGATACCGAGCGTCACAAGCCTGATCCTGACGTTTTTCTGGAGGCCGCCCGCCGCGTTGGCGTCGCCCCTGAAGCTTGCCGCGTTTATGAAGATGGCGAACCGGGAATTGAAGCTGCCCGCCGAGCGGGGATGGAATGCATCGATATTCGAGAGCTTTTATAGCGTCTCAGTGGCTTCCCATTCCTGACGGGCTCACGGTCTAACGAAAACCAATCAGAAACAAGGTTCACAACGTCTTCGCGATCCAGCCCGACCTTGTTAGACTGGCGGATTGGCCCCGACAGTGCAGATCACTGCCGGTGCTCAGGAGTTCAAACAAGCGAGAATCACTCATTCATTCGAATCAGACCAAGCTCGCAGGAATCTTTTCGGCAGTGGATAGCAACCTATGGATTTGATGTCCGATGACGCAATCGGAGCCTTCGGCCTTCTCGTTGCCGAAGCGGCAGAGCGATTGGTCGATTCGCATGACGAATCGCTCGACAAGCGTGCTGCGATGCTAAGTGTGGAGTCGCCCGTTTTCAGCCAGGAATCTGGTCAACTGCGTTTCGCGTTCAAAGTGACCGGAAATCGACAGAAGCCGGTTCCGGTTTCCATCGACGTTGCTCCCGAAGAAGATCCGGGTGGGGAGAACTTTGACTTCTCGCCACTCAGTGTCTCACTGGCTGCTGCTCCTGATTGCACTTGCAGCGTCTTCAAGTCATCGAATCGCTGCCCTCACACCTTGGCGGTTTCGTGGTGGTTGCAAGAACAACTGGGTCGCCGCTCGATCACCGAAGTATTCGAGTTCTTTGGGGAGTTGGAAGTCGATCAAGTCGCTGCAGGACGTGACCTTGTTGATGAGATTTTGGGATTGGCAGCAGAATCGATCACCGTCGACGAATCCGCTGAAGTCACGCAGTTACAGTGGCGCGTCGCGCTCTCGAATTCACGCTATTACTGCCCACTCTCGATTACGCCCTATGAGCAACGCCCACGCAAAAACGGCAAGGGTTGGACGAAGGGCAAAGAAGTCCGCAGCTACGACTTGCTGCGACGAGACTTTTCCAGCAATCCGCGCGACGGCAGAATCGCGGCTCTGGTTGCCAACCCGAGTTATTCTTTCGAGGAAGATCACTACGGCGAATTTCAAGCCCTGCAGCTATTCGCCGGTCACACCAACATTGCCTGGGATGACTCCAACGCGACTCCGCTGACGGTGCACTCTGCCGAGCTCTCCCTGACCCTCGAGCCCGTGGAGATGGAGGATTCCGATTCGTCGGACGTCGTCGACGTGGATGAAATGGAACGCCAAACTCGTTTTCGCCCCAGCGTGGTGGTCAACGGGATCAAGGTCGACATCAGCGAGTGTGAAGTCGTGCTTGGACACTCCAGTCCGGTCGAGCCCATGGTCGTGTTGGTCGACAAGAAGCAAAGCCGTTTGATCACATGTACGCTTCGCGATCCGAAGGCCACTCGTTTGGTGCAACATTTGTTGCGTAGCGACCTGGCTGACATCCTGCTGGACTCGGAAGCGGCATCCAAATTTTCCGTCGCATGTGGCGGCGTCGATTCGCTGATCCAAGTCAAACTACCACCGCAGCTCGCCGGTCCGATTGAACCGATCACGGCCGAATTGGTCCTCGAACTGCGGCCTCGGCTCGGCGCTGGATTGCACCTTGCGATGGCGATGCACGACGATCGATTCCGCGAACTACTCGTTCCCGGCCAAGCTCCTGAGACTGTGCCTTGCCTCACCGAGGAAGGCCCGGTGCGGCTGCAACGTGAACTGCAAGCGGAAAGAGTCTTGGCAGATGGAGTCGCAGACCTATTCGACTTCGGAAGCCTCTCACCCGACGGCGTCTACCGCTGGGTTGCTGAAACGGACGAGCGTGCGTTGGACCTGCTGGCAGCTCTGCATACCGATCGCGAACATTCGCCACGGCTGATCTGGCCGGAAGGGGAAACGCTACGTGTTCGTGGCGAGATCACTCCCTCGGCGCTTCGCGTTCAGATTGACGACAGCAAAGACTGGTTCGGACTGACGGGATCGATTTCACTCGATGGACACGAGGTTCCGTTGGCAGAGCTCTTGGCCGCGGTTCGTGATAGCCGAACACTGGTCCAAGTTGGTGACCGAGAGTTCGCGAGAATCAGCGATGCGTTTCGCAAACGACTTCAGCAGCTGGGTGATACGGTAGTCGCCGATCGTGGCACGTTAAAAGTCGCTGAGGCTGCGGTCCCTGCAGTCCAAGAATTGATCAGCACCGACGTTCCCCTGGAAGCGACTGCTCGCTGGAAACAATCGATCGAGCGACTGGAACAACTGGCAAACTGGACGCCGGAAAAACCAACCACCCTGAACGCAACTCTGCGTGACTATCAATTGGATGGCTACCAGTGGTTGGCTCGACTGAGCAGCTGGGGTGTTGGTGGTGTCCTGGCAGACGACATGGGTCTTGGAAAAACCATCCAGACCCTGGGCATCCTGATCGACCGTGCCAAAGACGGCCCCGCATTGGTCGTCGCCCCAACCAGTGTGGGCGACAACTGGGTCAGAGAAACCGAGCGATTCGCGCCCGAGTTGTCAGCACACCTGTACCGCGATAGCGACCGTGACAAATTGATCGAGTCGGCAAGCGAAGGCGACCTGATCATCGTTAGCTACCAACTGCTGCAGCGAGACGCGAAACGTTTCGGCTCAAGACCGTGGCACACGTTGGTGCTCGACGAAGCTCAATTCATCAAGAATTCGCAAACCAAGACGTCACAAGCAGTCCGCTCTGTTGACGCGAATTGGCGTATCGGGTTGTCGGGCACGCCTCTCGAGAACCACCTGGGCGAACTTTGGAGTTTGTTCCGCACCATCAGTCCAGGCCTACTTGGGTCATGGGATCGATTCCGCAATCGCTTTGCGGATCCAATCGAGCGACATCGGGATGATGACCGACGTAAATCGTTAGCGAGATTGGTCCAACCGTTCATCCTGCGACGAACGAAGAACACGGTCCTCAGTGAGCTGCCACCGCGCACAGAGATCACATTGCAGGCCGAACTCAGCAAGGCCGAGCGTAAGCTGTACGAAGACGCACGACTCGCCGCGTTGTCCGAACTCAGTGGCACCGGCGATGACCAGCAGGCTGGCCAACAGCGCATCCGCACGCTTGCTTGGCTCACAAGACTTCGCCAACTGGCCTGTCACCCCAAGCTGGTCGATACGACTTGGAAAAAGAGCTCCGCCAAACTGGATCTGCTGATGACGCTGATCGAGGAATTGCGTGAAGGCGATCACCGAGCCCTGATCTTCAGCCAGTTTGTAAAGCACCTTTCGTTGGTACGAAAGTCGCTCGATGAGTTAGGCGTCGAGTATCAGTATCTGGATGGATCGACTCCTGCAAAGGAACGTCAACGCCGAGTGGATGCGTTCCAAGCCGGCGAAGGCGATCTGTTCCTGATCTCGTTGAAAGCGGGCGGTACTGGACTGAACCTGACGGGAGCTGACTACGTCATTCACCTCGATCCGTGGTGGAACCCCGCCGTGGAAGACCAAGCGACTGACCGCGCTCATCGAATCGGACAAGAACGACCGGTCACGGTCTACCGACTCGTCGCCGAGGGCACGATCGAAGAACGCATCCTGGAACTACACGCCGACAAACGAGAGCTCGTAGCCGGTGTCTTGGATGGAACGGATCGGGCGGCTCGCATGGGCACGGACGACTTGATCAAGCTGATCAAGGAAGGCGCGAACATTTAGAAGACGCCATCACGGCAACTGAAACAAACGCTTCGCGTTGTCCGTTGTGATCCTCGCGAGTTCCTCTGCTGCGATGCCACGCACTTCGGCGAGGCATCGCAATGTGTGTTCAACCCGAGCCGGCTCGTTGGGACGTCGGCCACGAAGCGGCTCAGGGCTCAAGTAGGGAGCGTCTGTCTCAATCAGCAAGCGATCATCGGGAACAAGTTTCGCCACGTCACGCAGCTCATCGCTCTTTTTAAAAGTGACCATGCCGGCGAAACTCATGTGCATTCCCAAATTCAGGCATTCACGCGCATTTGAGAGACTGCCTGTAAAAGAGTGCATCACTCCGGCTGGTACTGACGACTGCCGCTTCAACTGCTCGATAATCAACTCGCAGCTCTCGCGCATGTGAATCACCATTGGCAATCCAGTATCGCGACACAACTGCATGTGACGGTCAAAGTAATCGTGCTGCATCTCAATCGGTGTGTCGTCCCAATAACAATCCAATCCCGTTTCGCCAATCGCTCGAACTCCGGGATACCCCGCCAGCTGCTCAATCACTTGAAAGTCCTCGGCAGCTGCCTCCGCTGCCGAGTTCGGTTGAATCCCGACGACTGCGAACAGATAGCCAGGGTACTCAGCCGCCAAATCGCAAGCTTTGCGGCTCGTCACCACATCAATGCCGATCACGTTGATGCCAACAACGCCAGCGTCCTTGGATCGTTGCACGACTTCATCCACGATTCCATCAAAAGCACTCACATTCAAATGAGCATGCGTATCGAACAGTTCAAGCGTCATACCGACCAAAAGAATCGCGTGAGATGATAAAAGACGGGGGCTGCAAAACAGATGTTATCAATTTGGTCCAAAATTCCGGCGTGCCCTTGTACAAGCGTGCCAGTGTCGGTGACCCCGCGATCGCGTTTGATCGCACTCATGGTGAGTGTTCCAGCGCTTGCCATCACCGTCACCACCGCACCCAGGATACCTGCTTCCCAAGGCAGGAACGGCGTTGCCCAATACAATGCCGCCGCAACCAATCCAGTGGTCACCATTGAACCCAAGAATCCTTCCCAGGTTCGCGAAGCATTGATTTTCACTGCGATCACATGCCGCCCTGCTAACTTGCCCCAAGCCCGCTCGAACACAGATGCCAACTGAGCGATCAAGACAAGAAAAATCACGACACTGACCGTCGACCCAGCCCAGGGAGTCTTAGCGCCCGTCTGAATCAGTTCCAAATCCAAAATCGCCGGCGCGTAACTGAGCGAATAGACGCAGATCAAGAGTCCCATCTGAATCTTTGCACTACGCTCCAAGAATCTCTTGTAGTCACCCGCGATTGCAGCGCGGGCTGGAATGAACAAGCTGGCGTAGACGGGAATCATGATGCTGTAGAAATCGTAGAAGTCGATTCCCTGAGCACCGGCCAGTGCGGTCGGCGGGCTGCTCCCCAATCCGATCAAAATGTACTGCAGAGGTGTGAAGACGAAGAACACCCAGAACAACGCCCGATGATCACCACGTCTGGTCGGCGTCATCGTGATGAATTCGCGCAGCGCCCAAAAGGAGATGAACCCGAACAGCACGACGACACCGATACGACCGATGAGGAAGCCGATCGCGAAGATCACCAACATCGTCCACCAGACTTGCAGCTTGCGGTTGAACTGACGGATGATCGCCGATTCCACGCCGACCTTCTCTCGCCGAGACAAGATCAATCCCACCACCGTCGCGATGCCCAAGGCCGCCAAAATCACCGCCATCAACACGTACGTGCGTGGATCATGCCAATTAGCGACTCCCAGCAAGCCGCAGGGGATCAACGATTCGATCAAGAGCATCGCCGTCAGCATGCTCAGACGCTCAACCGTTGAACCACGGCCGCGCCCATCGCTTTGGTGCCAATCGCTTCCGCACCTCGAGCGATGTCCGCGGTTCGCAAACCGTCGGCCAGGACGCGTCCGACCGCTGCTTCAATCGCAACTGCTTCTTTCTCAAGCGAAAGTGAATGACGAAGCAACATCGCCACCGCCAAAATCGTAGCCAACGGATTGGCTACGTCTTGACCAGCGATGTCAGGGGCGGAACCATGAATCGGTTCGTACAAACCTGGACCACCATTGCCGAGTGATGCGCTTGGCAACATGCCCAAGGATCCTGGTAACATCGACGCCTCGTCCGTCAGAATGTCTCCGAACATATTGCCGGTAACGACGACATCAAAGTCTTTCGGACGATTGATCAAGTGCATGGCCATCGCGTCGACCAACACCACGTCGTATTTCACATCGGGGAACTCGTCAGCCATCACACGAGCGGCCACTTGCCGCCACAAGCGACTGGGTTCCAAAACGTTTGCTTTATCAACACTTGTCAAACGATTGTCACGCCCCTGCGCTGCTTTCGCTGCCAACCGAACAATGCGTTCGACTTCCGGGACGCTGTAGATCATCGACTGGAATGCGGCTTCATCGGCCCCGCTTCCGCTCCGACCAGATTCGCCGAAGTAGATTCCACCGGTCAGTTCACGGAGGAACAAAATGTCGGTGCCCTCGATGATTTCACGGCGAAGCGGCGATGCGTCAACCAATTCATCGAATAAGCGAATGGGTCGAAGATTGGCGAACAGCCCCAGCTCTTTACGTATTTTCAAGAGGCCTGCCTCAGGCCGAGTCTTGGCCGAGGGGTCATCCCATTTGGGGCCACCGACCGCACCAAGCAAAATCGCTTCGCTGGTCAGACAAGCATCGATGGTTGCCTGAGGCAACGGATCGCCACAGCTGTCGATCGCGATCCCGCCGATTTGGTGGGATTGGAAGGAGAATTCATGCCCAAACTGAGAGGCGATGGCTTCCAGAACGAAAACACCCTGTTCAACAATTTCAGGGCCGATGCCATCGCCGGGCAGTAAAACAATGTTGGCTTTCAAAAGACGATCCAGATTTCTGCGTGGGAATTTGCGTCGAATCACAAAAGTGATCACTCACGAACCCGCCAATTTACTTGAAACGAGCCGTTTCCCCAATGAGCGGCAGAAACCTTGCGAATCTTCGCCTGTCAGCCGGAGATTGCCGCCTCGATCTGGGCGACCATCGACTCAGGCTGGCTGAGTTTTCCGGCAACTTCACGAGCTCGTTCTTCCCAAACCTGAATTTGATCCATTTTGCCGGCAGCCCTTAGCCGGCAAACAAGGACGCAGATCATCTGCACTTCTCGGTAGTGCTGCCCCTTGCCGACAGTCTCTTCCACGCCTTCCTTGGCCATCTCGACGGCGACTTCGTGGTTGCCCACCGTGCTGTGAAATTCGCACCAGTACAGATAGAAGTTGTACTGTGCCGGTGCCTCTGGATCGGGGTTGCAAACTTCTGGCTCGTCAACTTCGTCGGCTCTCCCCAATTTTGCCAGAGCGCAAGCTTCGGCTGCAGCAACGCTCAAGAAGTCTGCATCTTCAAAATCGTCTTCCTCTTCTTCGCCTTCGACTGGCTGATTCTGAGTCGTGACCAACATCTCCCAGCATTGTTCTGCCCCCCTCAACATCGCCTCCCAGTCCTGGGCAAGAAACGCCAACTCGGTCTCAAACGTCGCATAGCTGGTGAAGTAGACAACGGAATTCAATTCCTCCGCACACTGACGAACTCGATCGCAGGCTTGTGTCGCTTTTTCTATTTCTCCTAGCGAGAGTTCGCACTCGTACAGGTTGCCCATCGCAATGAATATGTCTTCGGCGTCAGCGAGTGGATGTTCGCTGATCATCGTCGTGATCAAACGAATTTCATCCGCGTTGCCAATCGGATCACTACCTAAGTAGGCCGTTGCCAACATATTGTTCAGACCGATGCGGTGGGGTTTGTCTTCGTAGTCCTTCCCCCGCGACTTGATCGCGCCAGGCAACACAACCTCAATGCCTTCCTCCAATAGATTCGCGGTCCCAATCAGAGCATTCGCCAAATGGAAGTCAAAAATAAAGGAGACCTCTTCATCGCCAAGTTTCTTAGCGATCATGGCAGCCTCTCGAAATCCCTCGAGATGTTTCTCCAGGGTCACTTCCTCGTACGCTTCTTGCAATCGCTCGATCGCATGCTCCAACACTGCCTGATCTTGGTCACCCATCTCAGCTTCATAGGCTTCTTGGTAGTGGTCCAAAACTTCGTACATCAGCGACATCAGAATGACCTCGTGGTTGGTGGCAGGCTTTCGCCCAGTTCGGTCCGATACCTGTGCATCAGTTTGACCGTTTGATTCATCTTCCGATCGTCACAACCGGACCAAGCGATTCAATCCAGATTCAGCTTGGGCTGCTGCGGATCAGAAGTCACATGCATGACGGCTTGCCTTCGATTCGCAACGCAAAGTCTGATAGAGATCCTGCCGGCTGGGAAGTCGCCTGGAATCTAAGATTCTCTTCCAAACTTGAACCTGTGCTTGACCATGCTGCAACACACCTCTGACACCAGTGTTCTTCACAACGCCGTTGTGGTCACGCCCTCCGAGCAAAAGGCACTGAAGGTTCTCCACGTCGTCAACGGCGAGCACTTTTCAGGCGCCGAACGCGTGCAATCACATCTCGGTCGCTGCCTGCCAAAGTACGGTGTGACAGCCGATTTCGCCTGTGTGAAGCCCGGTAAATTTGCCGAGATGCTGCAGGAACGCGATGGAGAATGGGGAAGCGGGTTTGATACTCCCATGAGCAACCGTCTGGATCTACGAGCCGCTTGGCATATCCGCGACTTGGTACGAGATAACCAATACGACCTGCTGCATGCCCATACGCCTCGCACAGCCATGCTGACTTCGCTAGCTTCCAAGCTAACTGGCGTCCCTTGGGTCTACCATGTCCATAGCCCGGCAGCTCGTGACTCTGCGAACCCCATTTCGAACAACCTGAATGCACTAATCGAAAAACACTCGATCCGCGGCTGCTCTCACTTGATCACGGTTTCACAAAGCCTCCGCGAAGACTGCCTTTCCAAAGGCGTCGCCTCGGAAAACGTCACCGTTGTTCACAACGGTGTGCCAGCGGTTCGCCCCAGTCGCGAACGCACGCCCACGCCTGGAGGTCGATGGACGATCGGGATGGTTGCGTTGATGCGACCAAGAAAGGGACTCGAGATCGTCTTGGATGCTCTCGCTGAACTAGAGGACGCTGGGCACGACGTTGTGCTACGTTGCATCGGGCCGTTCGAGACCTCCGAGTACGAGTCGGAAATCGAAAAAAAGATCGACCTGCTTGGCATACGTGCACGTGTCCATCGAGTTGGGTTCACGAACAACGTACCACGTGCTCTGGCCAAACTCGATGCGATGGTACTGCCGAGCCTATTCGGAGAGGGCCTACCGATGGTCGTCTTGGAAGCCATGGCAGCAGCACTCCCTGTGATCGCGACTCGCGTCGAAGGCACTCCCGAAGCAATCACTCACGGCGTTGAGGGGCTGTTGGCAGAACCTCGCAATCCGGCCAGCTTGGCCGAAGAAATCGGCGCACTCGTTAGCGGGAAGTACGACTGGCCCCAGATGGCCGAAGCCGCCTGTGAAAGGCACGCCCGCTGCTTCAGCGACTTTGCGATGGCAGAGGGCACTGCCGCGGTCTATCGCAAACTGCTGGCCTAGCAATCAGTCCCTACCCAGCGACGGCAGCGATCGTTGACGGAAATCTCAGTGGAGCACAAAACGGCTCACTTTCGTGCCGCGGGAATGTCCAGGCCTTGCGCTGGAATCATTTCACCTAACCGGAGCCTGCGGCCGATCGTGTGGTCTCGAAACCAATCAGCCTGAATCTGATCTTCCGATGCCACGCTTTCTTCACCCATTGCACGATTCGCCATTGCTCTCATTCGGTAGCATTCTGCAATCGAAAAAGCAATGTTGTGCATGTTGATGTCGTGCTTGGTTCGCTCAAGCCCTTCGGAGGTCAGCAGGCCACGATACAAGGACAGCCCCGTCGTCAGTGCATCTCTCGCTTCCATTGGTTGCTGTGACTCCAACAAAGCGTGTCCGCGAATTGACCAACCTCCTGCCATCGAGGGAAACTTTGTCGTTGCCAAACGCGATTCAAAGACAGCATCGTCATACTTCTCTGCATCCATCGCGGCTCGTGCGCGGTCAAGCGACGCGTAGGCTGAATAGACGTAGATCGTACGGATACTGATCCATGTCGACATCGCCATTCCCACGGATGCAATGACCACAGCAAGAACTGCAAACAGTCGTCCTTTTACTCGAGGACTTCGTTTGGTTTCTTGAAACGCTTGTCGGGCAAAGATGAGTGTGGGAACGAATGTCAGAAGATTGAACACTGGGGTTAGAGAAGCGAGAGCCAACGATGCAACAGCTTTTCCACTCGTGTATTGAGTTCGCCCACGCGAGCGGTTGCCTTGTACGATCAACAGCCACAAGCCGAGAATGATCACCGGCATGCCAAAGAAGAAGGGGGAACTAAAAAAGCCGAACATCCCCATTCCGACCAGAAATTCCTGCGTGCTGCCAAGCCCAGCAAAAGCCCACTTCAGGGCCATGAACGTGACCCATAAGAAGAATCCGCCGATGAGGCAAAGAAAGCTACCGACTCCGATCAGCCCAAGGCCAGCAATCACTAATGCAGGATTGCTGGCGATTGAGACTGGCTCGGCCGTATTCAAGAGAGGAATACAACCATCCAATTGGGTGGCCAAATCCTCTGCGTTTCCAAATCGATGGTTAACGTCCTTCGCTAGGCAGTGGCAACAGATTCGATCAAGTTCCGGCAGGATGACCGGATCGACTTGCCGAGGAGGCCGCGGATTGCGATTCAAAATCTCATCGAACAACTGTTTGACAGAGTCACCCTTGAACGGCAAACGCCCTGTCAACATCTCATACATGATGACGCCGAAACACCAAATGTCGGTGCGTCCATCCAGCCGATGCGTTTCCCCCCTGATTTGTTCGGGGGCCATGTAAGGGGGAGTACCGGCGCGCTCACCAACCCTCACTCTCTGGTTGTCTTCATGAACTGCCAAACCAAAATCGGCGACGCGTGGCCTGCCATCTTGGTCAACCAGTATGTTCGCTGGTTTCAAATCTCGATGAAAAAAGCCTTGCCGATGCGCATAGCTCAACGCCTGAGCGACTTGGACCAATACCTCGATGCCTGCGGAAACGCTCAGCGAACTTTTCCGCAATCGATCCGCTAACGGCTCACCGTCCACGTATTCCATGACCGCGAACAATGAACCATCCGATGCTTCCGCGACGTCGTAAAGGGTTACGATGCAAGGGTGGTTCAAACGCGCAGTTGACCGAAGCTCCTCGAGAAATTTTCGCCGTTGTTGCTCATTGTCAAACTTTCCTGGATGCAACGACTTGATTGCCACATAGCGGTCGAGTTTCGCATCGTGCGCCAAATACACAGATCCGAAGCCGCCTTTGCCCAAGAGTTTTTCTGTAATGTATCGACCGAAACTCGGCAAAACACTCGATCGCAAAGCAGGAATATTGACGACAGGCGGAGATGGTTGGTCTGCCTCGATGAGTGTGTCGTCATTGTTTCGTTCATCCGTTTCCTGACCTTGAGTCATACAGACTTCTGGATGATTGGACAAAAAGTCATTCAACTCGTTCGGCGAAGCACTTGAGTGCAGGAACTGATATTCCTCCTCCAACAACCGGACCCTCAACTGGTGATTCCCCGAAACCAATTCGGCCAATTCTAGATATCGATTCAGATCTCTTGCGATGCCGTGCTGATGTCGTCGTTGCAAATCAGACAGAAGCACCGCGAGTTGTCCTTCACCGCTATCACACTTACCGAGGATCGGTGCAAGTTCGGGCGGACCATTCGACTTGCTCCACGCGTCTGCGACCAGCGTTTGCAACGAATGAAATTCAGCGGATTGTGCAGATTCACGCATAGAATGAAAAGGTGTGCGGCTTCGGGGTGTCGCCACATCTTATCTGCAAATCAAGGCAAACAAGCTTCAAAATCTCTGTACATTTGAAGAGCAGACTAGGATAGCGCAAGTCCACGCCGGATTGGCTGAGCGTTTCCCGACCGGTGGGTCATCCCAACATCAAGAATCGCGTTAAAGACAGTTGCACCGGCTTTGCCTACGTCGACTTTTTTTTCAATCACCTCTCGACGCCGATCGGTGACGGTAGCACTGTCGTGTTACAATGTGTGATTCTAAATCTCACACGCCCCACCACTGAATTCGCGTCCCACCAGGACAGCGACTTCTTCTTTCAATCCGAAGAGAAGGTATCCCTCATGCTGTTACGGTCTCTGCTGACACTCTGCATGGTTGGTTCGGTTTCGCTGGCTTGCAGCCAAGAGACAAAGAACATCCTGATGATAGCGGGCAATCCGTCCCATCGTTACGGCGCTCACGAACACTTTGCCGGTCTCAAGATTCTCGAAGAATCGATCAACGAGGCCGCTGACTCGGTGTCGGTGAAAGTCATCAAGGGCTGGCCAGAGGATGAATCGCTGATCGACGCTGCTGATTCCATCGTGATCTACTGCGACGGTGGGAAACGGCACTTGGCGATTCCACATTTGGACAAGTTAAAGGCCAAGATCGACAAAGGATGCGGCCTGGTATGCCTTCACTATGCCGTAGAAATGATTCCAGGCCCGCCAGGCGACGCTTGGGTCGACATGCTCGGAGGCCACTTCGAGATCAACTGGAGTGTCAATCCGCACTGGATCGGTGACTTCAAGACACTTCCCAAACACGAGGTCACTCGCGGCGTGAGTCCGTTTGCGACCAATGACGAATGGTACTTCCACATGCGTTTCAAGGACACCGACAAGATCATCCCGATCCTTGCCGCCGTTGCGCCCGAAGACACGATGCGCCGACCCGACGGTGCCCACAGTGGCAACCCTCATGTGCGCAAGAGCGTTGCCGCTGGCGACAAGCAGACTGTTGCCTGGGCTTACGAGCGTCCCGATGGCGGCCGTTCGTTTGGCTTTACCGGTGGTCACTTCCACTGGAACTGGGCAGACAACGACGCTCGACGATTGGTTACCAACGCGATTCGATGGTCGGCGGGCGATCCAATTCCTGAGAGCGGTTCGACACTCAAGTCACCCATCGGCTACGAAGAGCTACTCAAGAACCAAGACTACGAACAACCCAAGGACTTTGATTCAGAGCGTGTGAAGCAAGACTTCAAACTCGGTGGCGGCGCTGACCCACATGCTGCAGACAACGCCATTGCTGGACTCGAGGTCGGTGATGGGCTGTCCGTGACGCTGTCCGCAAGCGAGCCAGAACTGCGCAGTCTGACCAACTTAGACATCGACGATCGCGGACGCGTTTGGGTTTGCGATGTGATGAACTACCGGCACAATGCTGGTTCGCGTCCGGAAGGTGACCGAATTCTGATCCTGGAAGACACCACCGGCGACGGCGTGATGGATTCGGTGAAAACGTTTTACCAAGGCACTGACATCGACTCAGCCATGGGAATCTGCGTGCTGGGCAACCAGGTCATTGTGACCGCCACGCCGACCGTTTGGAAGTTCACCGACGAAGACGGCGACGACAAGCCCGACCGCAAAGAAGCGTTGTTCACCGAAACGGGACAACCACAACATGATCACTCAGCACACTCATTCCTGTTTGGCCCCGACGGAAAGCTGTATTGGAATTTCGGCAATACCGGCAAACAGGTCAAAGACGCCAAAGGAAACACCGTTGTCGATATCCATGGCCGCGCCGTCGTTGATAACGGACAGCCTCTGTATGGTGGAATGCCTTTTCGATGCGAGATGGATGGATCGAACTTCGAAGTACTCGCCCACAACTTTCGCAACAACTGGGAGACCACGGTCGACTCATTCGGAACACTATGGCAGAGCGATAACGATGACGATGGAAACCGCGGCACGCGAATCAACTTTGTCATGGAACACGGCAACTATGGTTACCGCGATGAATTGACAGGCGCTGGCTGGCGTGACGATCGAATCACGAAAGAGAAGGAGATCCCCCTGCAACACTGGCATCTGAACGATCCGGGCGTTGTTCCCAACATGCTGCAAACTGGCGCTGGATCGCCGTCCGGCATTTGCTTCTACGAAGGACGACTGCTACCCAAACGATTTTGGGATCAAATCATTCATTGCGATCCTGGTCCAAACGTGGTGCGTGCCTATCCAGCCACGCCAGACGGTGCTGGCTATCGGGCATCCATCGATCCAATCGTGACAGGCAACACCGACAAGTGGTTTCGCCCGGCTGACGTGTGTGTCGCACCCGATGGATCGCTCTTTGTCACCGACTGGTACGACCCTGGCGTTGGTGGTCATCGTCAAGGTGACACCGATCGCGGCCGCTTGTTTCGCGTCGCACCTCCTAACGCAAACTACGTCGTTCCCAAATTCGACTATACCACCGCAACCTCTGCGGTGGATGCTCTTCGCAATCCCAACCTCTCGGTACGGTACAGAGCCTGGACCGCGCTTCACGCGATGGGCAACGAAGCCGAAGTCGCACTGCTGAAACTTTACAACGATCCAAATCCACGCCTGCGAGCCCGCGGCCTGTGGCTGCTCGGGAAGATCGACGGACGCGGAGAACATTACGTCGCCAAGGCACTTCGCGACCAGAACCCCGACATTCGGATCACAGCGATTCGTTTGGCGAAACAGCTTGGACTACATCCCTCGATCGCCTGCAGCGCGGCGGCGGCCGACCCGTCGCCCGCGGTTCGACGTGAACTTGCCATCGCCATCCGCTATGACGAATCGCCCACCATGCCAAAAATCTGGGCGAAACTCGCGCAGGCGCATGACGGGATCGATCGCTGGTACCTCGAGGCTTTAGGGATCAGCAGCGACCTTCGCGCCAACGAGTGTTACGACGCGTGGCTTGCGGAAGTGGATGGAAACTGGAACACGAAGGCAGGACGTGACATTGCATGGCGGACCCGTGCCGACAAAGCCGCCGCAGCCATTGCCAAGGTCATCGCGGACCCACAACTCGCGTTGGCCGACACCAATCGATATTTTCGTAGCCTCGAGTATCACGAGCCCAAAGTTCGCCACGAAGCGATGCAACCCTTGCTCACCCTTCCCGAGTCCGAGCGGAATGATGCGGTCATCGTTCGTGCCATCGAGCGGTCCGTAGACCTGGACTACAAAAGCCAAGCGAATCTCAAAGCTGCCGTTGCGCGGCACCTGCAACGCAGCGAGGGCACTTCGGAATACATGAAGTTGATCCGCAAGTTTCAACCGGATGGCTTGAGCGACAAACTTCAACAAGTGTTGCTGACCGGCGCGAACGACTCACTAAAAGTCGAAGCCGCCGGAGCGCTCGGCGAAATCGCAGACGGCCCAAAGGTAATTCGCCAACTGCTACGAAGCGAAGACACGAAGCAAGCGGCTCAAGTCGCGGCAATCCTCGGACTGCTCGGCAACGGGCGAGCAGTGAATATTCTCAGCGATACGGCTGGAGATGAAAGTCGACCCTACGAAGTACGCAAGCATGCTGTGATCGGATTGGCTCGAAACAAAGCCGGCGAGGTGTCTCTGGTCTCTCTTGCCGAGAAGGGCAAGTTGACGGCCGACACTCGGATGCTGGCGGGAGGTCTGCTGGCTCGATCGAAGAACAAAAAAATCCGCGACTTGGCCGCAGAACTCTTGCCTCAGCCGCAGATGAAGAACCAGGAACCTTTAGAACCGATCGACAAACTGGCCACGATGAAAGGAAACGTCGAGCGAGGGCTGAAGTTGTTTCGAGGTGCCGCGACCTGCGCCAACTGCCATATCGTCCAAGATCATGGCAAAGAAGTCGGACCAAATCTAACAGAAATTGGCAGTAAACTCTCGCGTGAAGCAATGTTCACTTCGATCCTCGATCCAAGTGCCGGCATCAGTCACAACTTCGAGAACTATCTTGTGCTGACCTCATCCGGACAGCTCATCAATGGACTGAAGACATCTGAAACGGCAGACGAAGTGGTCATTCGCACTCCCGAAGCCATCGATCGAAAAATCGCTCAGGCAGACATCGAGAGCATCAAGAAGAGCGAAAAATCGATCATGCCGGACAACCTGCACCAAACCGTTGACCAGCAAGGCCTGATCGACATTGTGGAATACATGACCTCATTGAAAAAGAAGTAACAGACTTCCACGCCAACCCTGGCTTCACTTGATAACGCCGGTGATTTTTTCGACTCCGATCAGTCCGAGCTCACGGCTATCGATGGAAACCGGAACGTTGTCGCCGAGAACAAAACAGAATCCATCGGGAACCGTGATTGGATAGCGAATTCGGTCATCGTGTGGGCGCAGTCGGTATTCGACCTGACGAAGCAACTCGAGTGACTTGATCGTTGCCGGTCCGGAGAGAATTCGAATTGCAACGGGTGTCTCTTTTGTCACCGGAAGATTGTCATCTGGCAGCGTTTCGTGATAACTCAAGCTGAATTGACCTGGCGATTCCATCGACCGCGTTGCCGTACGATTCCCCTGTGCGCTCCAAAACGCGACTTCCAATTCGACGTCGCTTCCATCCAGCAACTCACCGCGAAGCGAGAATCGATCGACCCCATACAACTTGCGTTGCAACGTGACATTGGACGGATAGTCGTCCCATACTCCCGAAGCATGCTCCCCTCGCTGAACACTCTGGTGGTGATAAACCAACCACGGGCTCGCTCCCTTGCAAGCGATCCAGCATTGACTTTCGTCACGCTCCCATCCTGACTCGCTCTGCCAATGCGAGAGACTTCGACGGGAGTCCAGATCGACACTCAGCAACGCACTGGACTCTCGCGTCAGCAGGTCTTCGAGCCTGTGTTCATTGAATAGCAAACGTGAGCCGTCGAGGCGAATCGAATCACCTGGTACTCCCGCGATACGCTTCAGATGCAGCTGATCCTTCCAACGAACGGCCACAACATCGCCGCGCCGCAAGGATCTTTTTGCTTGATGAATCCTGACAACATCAGGTTCCAGTGGAATCCCGCCGGCAGGATCGACCTGCTCGCCACAATGCCAGCAGCGCACCGAATCGGTCGGTGCCCCGCGATCAACACGCCAGAGAAGGTTGCATCGATCGCACTTCAGCTGCGAAGATTTCCCCCAGAAAGTGGGTACCATCGAACTGCCCTGAACGGCGAATTGCCGCACATGAGTCGATTCCTCCTTGCCCATCCACCATCCCAAACAGCCTGCCAAGACCAGCAAACTCAGTGAAGCGAGCACGAGAAACGCCCGACCATTCGCAACACGATGTGGAGGGGCGGAGGCGAAAGAAGAGGGGTCTGACAAGTGGATCTGACAGAAAAAAGGGTTGCCGCTATACTCAAGCACGCCAAAAACGACAGCGTCACAGTTTTACATTGTACTGCGTTCCCACTTGATCGTCCCCACGCAAAGTTTTGTCTCGCATGACCGATTCGACTTCATCTACGAGTGAGATTCCTGTGGGAGTTGAACAAGCATCGCCACTGGAAACCCGCGGCCGAATGGGTCAAGTCCGAGGCGTGCGAATCGCCGCCACGGGATCTTATGTTCCAGAGAACATCGTCACCAACGAAGATCTGGCGGAACTGGGTTGCGATAGCGAATGGATCATCCGTCGCACAGGTATCCGCGAACGCAGGCGTGCTGCGGATGACCAGGCAACCAGCGACCTGTGCTACCAAGCCGCCATTCGATGCATGGAGCAGGCTGGCGTCACAGCCGACCAGATCGACCTGATCATCGTTGCCACGATCACTCCGGATCACCAGACACCTTCGACAGCCTGCCATCTTCAGCGCATGTTGGGAGCAGTCGCCCCGGCGATGGACGTCAACGCGGCTTGCGCGGGATTCATGTATGGACTGGTCACAGCAGCTCAATTCATCGCCGCAGGAAACAGCAAGTGTGCTTTGGTCGTTGGCGCCGACCTGATGAGCCGCACTGTGAATCCAGAAGACAAGAAAACCTATCCGTTGTTCGGCGATGGCGCCGGGGCAGCACTACTAACGGCAGACGAAAGCAATGCAGGGATATTGTCCTATCAAGTCGGCAGCGAAGGCTGCGGTGGCGAGATGCTCTGCATTCCTGCCGGCGGGACGCGGATGCCATTGACGCCCGATGTGCTTTCCTCCGGGCAACAGTATCTGACCATGGATGGCCGCAACGTCTTCAAGTGGGCGGTACGTGTCTTCGATGAGAGTGCCAAACAAGTCCTTGCACATGCGGGCGTTGATGCGAAGGACTTGGAGATGGTGGTGCTGCATCAAGCGAATCAACGCATCATTGATTCGGCGGTTTCCGGACTTAACGTCCCACCTGATCGGGTCTTTGTGAATCTGGATCGATACGGCAACACTTCTGCAGCAAGCATTCCACTTGCGTTAGACGAAGCTGTCCGCGAAGGAAAAATCAAGCACGGAGACCTCGTCCTGCTATGTGGATTCGGCGCGGGCCTCGCCTGGGGAACAGCACTGATCGAGTGGTAGACGCCGCTACTTGGGCAACACGATCGGTTCTGCCATTTCTGCATTCATGGCATACCACCTGTTGACCAGCTCTTTCATCTTTTCACCTTGTTCGCTGGCAAGATTCCGCTCTTCGCTGATGTCACCTGCGAGGTGAAACAATTCGATCGATTCGCCTTTTTTGGCTCGAACAATCTTCCAATTGCCCATCCGCAGCGCCAGCTTGCCACCGCTCATCCGCCAATACAAAGCCTCGTGGGGATATTCCAAAGTGGGATCGTTGATCCAGCTTAGCAAGCTCTTTCCATCGGCCTGCTGATCCGCTTCCAACCCCGCCACGTCCAGGGCAGTCGCTGCAATGTCCAAACTCAACATCGGTCGACTCTCGACTCTCTCCGCTGGAATCTTGCCTGGAAAGGACCAGATCATGGGAACGCGGATTCCACCTTCATAGAGCGATCCTTTGCCGCCACGCAAAGGTGCATTGCTGCTCGTCAACTCAGCCGTTGGTCCGCCGTTGTCACTGATGAACACCACCATTGTCTTCCGTCGCAAAGACTGCGCCTCGATGGCCTCACGAATTTGTCCGACACCGCGATCAAGAGACGTCAACATCCCAGCAAAAATTCTCCTTTGGATATCTTTGATCCGCCGCAAAGATCGAACGTCTTCCGTCGTCGCCTGCATCGGACTATGCACGGCACCGTAAGAAACGACCAAGCACATCGGATCGCCCGCGTTCTCTTCGATGAACTCGACTGCTTCTTCGGTGATTGCATCGGTCAAATAGCGTGCCTCTTCGATCTCCTTGTCACCACGAAGAATCGGATTGTCGGCGTCATACTTTGGCTCGCTGATACGGGCATAGTTGCCACGGATCAGATTCTTTTCGCGAACCCGCTCTCCAGCCTCCAATGAGTTATCGCGGATCATCGTCAGCACATCTTTGTACGGTGGCCCGGGCACGTAGTAGTGCCCCTCATGCAAGAACCCGTAAAAATGATCGAAGCCGCGACTTGTCGGCTTCTTGCTGTCGACGGTGCCCAGGTGCCATTTGCCAACCAACCCAGTCTTGTAACCGGCGTCGGAAAGCCGCGAGACAAAGGTTTTCTCTGATTCAGGTAGGCCAGCTTCCTTGTGAAGGTTTCGCTTCCCAGTTGGGTTCATTTCGTATCCAAACCTCGACTGGTAACGTCCCGTAAAGATGCCGGCCCGAGACGGACTGCAATAGGACGCGGTCACATAAGCTGATGTGCAGCGGGTGCCATCCTTGGCGAGGGCATCGATATGCGGCGTGGGTATCTCGTCGTTACCCATCACACCTGTCTCACCATACCCGAGATCATCGGCAATGATCAAAATCACATTCGCTCGCTCGCCCTTCTCCTGCTGCCCATGACAAGGCTCGGAGGGATCGATAACGCAGGTGATCGTGAGTACGCAGAGCAGAACGCGAATTGATTTCATGTCGTGACTTTCTTGGTTCAAACGTGATCGAAACGCTAATGAGCAGCAGGCAAAAAGAAGTGTATCTCACCTCTCGCTGACATTGACCTGCACGCGAAATAGCGACGCCGAAAACTACCAGGCGCGAAAACTGCTCGCGTCGCAACGAGCGTAACGATGAAAGTTTGTGCCCTGCTGATCGACGCGTCAATCGCGTGCCCTCCAACTGTTAAGGCAGGCGATCGACGAGCTTTGGGTCACTTACCACGAACCTTCGATGTTACTGCTGCTGTGTCGAATGAACGTGATCTTTCAAATGATCGGGGCAGTACGCTTTCTCACCATCGCATTTGGAGCAGTACCTAAAATCCATCCGCCGATCCATGTTGCTATCCACGCCACATGTGGCGCAAACGTGCCGAGGCTTGGATGCATCGACGGCTTGCTTGGTCTCCCACTTGAGACGCCGATGGAAACTCAGCCCCTTTCGCACCAAGGAAGGCGCAAAGAAAATCAGATAGTTGCCAATCGAAGCTGCCACCAGAATTTTCTCGGCCAGCCCACCAAAAGCAAACGTTAGCACATAAAATGTCGCCTGCAGCCAAGCCAAATATTTGACTTTGACAGGTAGTACAAAAAACAACAGGAACTGAAAGTCCGGATTGAAGGTGGCGAAGGCGAGAAAGAGCGTTGCTTCGAGGAACATCCCGGTCAGAGCAGCATCTGGCACCACAATCGAGCCCAAGACTGTCAGTACGACTCCTAGATACAAGAACGCATTCAAGCGCACGATGCCCCAGGCTTGCTCGAGGTACATCCCCATCATGTAGAGAATGTAGAAGTAGAAAATTGCGAAAATCGGGCTTCCGGTAGGTGCGATCAGCAGGAACGTCACCACTCGCCAAACTTCACCCGCGAGCACTTGGTTCCAGACCAACGTGGCATTTTCGACGATCCCCGGATTGGCAAAACTTGCGATCCAGAACACGAACTGACTGGCAACCAGCACGATCGTCGGATTGGGGATCGCTATCGGGCGAACGATACGATCCAGGCGATCCAAATACTTCACTTCATGCTCCCTTGCACCTGCGATTACAGTAGATGCTTCGCTTTGATTTTCAAGTATTCATTGACCAGCGGCGCGGTCAATTCCTCTGGAAACGCATCGACCACGAGAACACCGCGATGCTCCAAATCTGTCAGCACTTGATCTCGCCAGAGCAGGATATCCGCTGCAGCGGCAGCGCGATACAGATTGAATTCATCCCCCCCCGGAGAATCGGCAGCATCGAACATCTCGCGATCACGCAGCAACACTCCCAGCGGCAGGTGCTGACCACTGATGTTTCCTAGGTAGTCGACCACGGCCCCCGCGTTCACTTCATCAATCACATTCGTCGCCAGGACGACAAGCGATCGACGTTTGCAGTGCTGCGACAAATACAAGAACGCTTGGTCGTATCGCGACTCAACCAGACGAGGAAACTGATCGAAGCTGGCTTGCAACAATCGATTCATTTGGCTGCTTCCGCCGCGTGGCGGAATGTACGAGTGAATCGTATCGGAAAAACACAGCATCCCAACCGCATCACCCTGCGAGAGCGCGACGTACGCCATCATCAAAGTTGAATTCAAGGCGTGATCCAGGAGCGAGTAGCCGTCCCGCTCGTTGGTCATCATCCGACCACAATCCAACAAAAAGATAACGCGTTGGCTTTGATCGTTCTGAAACTGACGTACGGTCAGTTTGCTCCGACGCGCAGTTGTCCGCCAATCGATGTGTCGGTAGTTGTCGTCTCGCGTGTAGTCGCGTAGACGCTCGAACTCGTTGTCGGTTCCAATTTTCCGCGTTTTCCGAACGCCGATCAAACTCAGGCGATTCGTTCGTGCAAGCAGCGCGTAGTCGGACAACTGCTTCATGTCAGGGTAGACCTTCAGCGTGTTGACGGCGTCCAATCGAACATGCCGTGTCCATAACCGCAGCAGGCTGGCAAAACGCAAATAGACGTGCTCCAAGGAAAACGCCCCACGGCGTCCTGGGGTCAGTTTCCTTTGCGCCGTCATCCGGCCCAAGGGCGACAGATTCAACAAATGCTCTGCTGGTTCGGCGTGAAAGTAATCCGGCAAGTCATCGCGAACTTGCCCGATGAGTGTCAGCGAAGTTCGATTCTCGATGGTGATCTCGCTGTCCAGTGGCACGCCCAGAGAACACGTTTTCGAAATGGTCCTTGTGACTTCGATGCCCCGGTTCGTGCTGAGGTAAAGCATCAGAAAATCAACGGCTGCAACTCCCAACAATGTCAGGTCGATGATTGCTGCCACGATCAACAGATTCGGGAAAAAGATCGTCAACACTGTCACGATCAAGGAAACCAGCAAGATCACGGTCCAGCCGATGGACGGATAGATTTTCAGCTTCCAAGCGGCCAGCACGAGTGGCAAGGACAACACGACCAGCGTCAACCAAGGCAGCTGGGATTGCCATTGCGCCTGGTCTTGAACAACCTGCCGTAGAGATTCATTCATGCTAGATAGGGTCGGTAATGCCGAAAAAGATCGCCCGCGAGAAAATCAGTGTTGAAATCAAAGTGCGATCGTGACGGTCTTGCTTTCGGTATAGGCCTTCAAACCCTCCTCACCGAGCTCGCGACCATATCCGCTCATTTTGAATCCACCAAAAGGAGCTGCCGCATCAAATACGTCGTAGCAGTTGACCCAAATGGTTCCAGCACGCACACGACTGGCAAACGCATGAGCCCGCGAGGCGTCACGCGTCCAAACCGCAGCGGCCAACCCAAAGAACGTGTCGTTGGCACGGCGAATCATATCTTCCTTGTCCTCAAACGTCAGCACGCTCAGCACAGGACCAAAGATCTCGTCGGTTGCGATCGCCATCTCGTCTTTGACATTGTCAAAAATCGTTGGCGCGACGAAGAAGCCTTTGTCACCCACCCGCTCGCCGCCTGTGACACAGGTTGCTCCCTCAGCCTTACCCTTGTCGATGTAGGACAGGATTTTGTCGAATTGTGCCTTGTCAACTTGAGGACCTTGCTCGGTATCGGCTGCAAAGGGATCGCCAATCTTTCGGTTCTCCGTCAACTTCTGCAGCTTCTCAAGAAACTCATCGTGCTTGCTCTTTTCAACGAACACACGGCTTCCAGCACAGCAGCATTGGCCCTGGTTCAAGAACAATCCGACGTAGGCGCCCATCGCCGCGGCATCCAAATCGGCATCCGCGAAAATCACGTTGGGGCTTTTGCCACCCAACTCGAATGTCAATCGCTTCAGCGTATCGGCTGATTCTCGCGTGATGATCTGAGCGGTGCGATGCTCGCCAGTGAAAGCAATCTTATCAATCAGAGGATGCTTGACGACCGCCGAACCGGCCGTGGGACCGAAACCGGGAACGACGTTGATCACGCCATCAGGAATGCCGACTTCCTTGGCGAGCTGCGCCATTCGCAAACAGGTCAGCGGTGTTTGTTCTGCGGGCTTCATGACGATCGTACAACCGGCCGCCAGTGCAGGCCCCCACTTCCAGGCGGCCATCAACACGGGGAAGTTCCAGGGGATGATCTGTCCCGCGACCCCGATGGGTTCCCGACGTGTGTAGCAGAAATGGTTGCCGCGAATCGGAATCGTGCTGCCATGAATTTTGTCCGCATAGCCTGCGTAGTAGCGAAGGCAATCGATCGCCAGTGGCAAGTCCACGTTGCGGCTATCGTTAAACGGCTTGCCGTTGTCAAGCGTTTCCAAGCGAGCCAGATCATCGATCTCGGACTCCATGTGATCGGCCAGCTTGTACATCAAGCGACCGCGATCTCTGGCGTCCATCGTGGACCAAGGACCGTTCTCGAACGCATTGCGGGCAGCTTTGGCGGCCGCATCCACATCCTCTTTGTCGCCTTCAGCGACCTGGGCGATTTCCTCTTCGGTCGCAGGATTCACTGTCGCAAACGTTTTTCCGCTGACAGCAGGAACCCATTTTCCATCAATGAAGCAATCTGTTTCGCAAATCTTTACATCTGGGGAAGCTGCAAGTGTGCTGGCCATGGTCAACCTCAAACGTCTCAGAAATTTACGGACAAGGGGAATTCACAAATTGTAGCGAAACGTTGACGATGGAGGGGGCAGTCAACTCACAATTCCCCTGGTGGTACAGTCCTTTGGAACAGTCATTTCTCGCATACCTCCGTGGTCGATGCCGCAGTCTCCCCAGCGTTGCGGTGGGAATTGGAGACGACGCTGCGGTGATCGAGCCTCCGCCAGAAGGCCACCAGCAAGTCGCGTGCACGGACCAAATCATTGACGGAGTCGATTTTCAGTCGGCGAAACAATCCTTGGCAGACATCGGCTACAAGTCCGTCGCGATCAACTTGAGCGACATCGCCGCGATGGGCGCCACGCCAACGGCTGCCTTGGTCACTCTTGCACTTCCCAAGACACATGCCACCAAAACGGCGGGCGATGTCTACGAAGGAATCCTGGAGGCGGCTGCGAAGTACAATCTCTCCATCGCCGGTGGCGACCTTTCGACTTATGACGGTCCGCTATCGATCAGCGTGACACTACTGGGTCATGTGGCAAAGAATGCTGCTTGGCTGCGAAGTGAAGCCCAAGAGCGCGATGCGATCTTGGTCAGCGGCGCCGTTGGTGGAAGCATTTTGGGTCGGCACCTTCGCCCCGAGCCAAGGGTCTCACTGGCAAGTCAACTGCGAGAGTCGGTGAAGGTGACCGCCGCGATCGACGTCAGCGATGGTTTGTCACTCGATCTCGACCGCTTGTGCGCTTCGAGCGGCGTCGGCGCAGAACTCGACATCGACTCGATTCCAATCCACGCCGATGCGATCGAGCTTTCAAGAACATCGGGACGCACGCCGATGCAGCATGCTTGGTCGGACGGGGAAGACTTCGAGTTGATTCTAACGATGAGCCAAGAGGATGCCGATCGTGCCCTTCAGATGGACTTCGGCATTCCTCTCACGCAGATCGGTTCGACGACGGGACGCACCGGCTTGTGGCAGCAAGAGACAGGAAGCTTCAAGAGGCTGTCACCGCAAGGATACGTGCACCAGTAGTCCTGCGGTTCCGTCCGCCGAACTTACATGGTTCGGTCAAAGTCACGGTGGCCCACGTCTCAACAACAGTCCCAGCAGGAACGTTGCGATTTCAAACATCGTTACCTCTGGAGTCGCGATTGCCAGAACGAATCGAGCAATCTTGTAGCCGAGCGATGCTCGTCGTACGACTACCTGGGCCGCACTCCAGAGGGCTGTGACTTTTTTGATGAAGCGCCTCCGGCTGCCGCAGCCAAAGACTCCAACAGTGCTTCGTGGCGCCGCTCGGCTGCCCGCTCCTGCTTCTCGCGCTGGGCCAGGTCACGACGGGCCAGCGACTCGTCCTTCGCTTTGGCAAAGTATCCGCGAATCAGAACAGCTACTCCGATAATCATGCTGCCGGCGAAAACCAAACCACCCTGCGTGTACAACGCCGTTTCGAATCGACCTTCCCAGGTGTCTTCGGTGGGCCAGTGAGTCATGATTTCCTTCATGATCAGATGTCCGTGCGAGACAACCATGGTGATCACCATCGTGATCGAGCACCAGACAGTTGTGATCAACTTATGCTTTGGACTCATGGCATACCTCCTATCGGTGAATGGGATTCAGTGGAACGATTGCTCCTGCGTACGAGTGATGGAACAGTCAGCCGGTTCAGAGTGAACGGGACAGAAGCCAATGTTGACAAAACACAACAGAGACCATCGGAAGTTCGCGAAAAACCATCCAGCAATCACACGCGCAGCATCAAGTCACGCGAACAAAATCGCTATCTCATTTTCTCGGCAGATGATGGCATGAAGAATGGTGCCATCGAGAGAGCTCGTCCAATCGCTATCGCTGCGAAAGTTCTTTCACGGACTCAACGAACGCGATGGCATTCTCGACCGAGGTCTCTTTCAAAATCCCGTGTCCGAGATTGAAGATGTGACCAGGTCGACCAGCGGCTGAAGTCAAGACTTGACCGACACGATCACGAATGACCTCGGGTTCGGCCAATAGAACAGAGGGATCCATATTGCCCTGCACAGGTCGGTCGTGCCCGATCCGCTGCCATGCAGCATCCAGTGGAATACGCCAATCCACCCCGACTACGGTTCGGTGATCACCTCGCAAAAGTGGCAGCAATTCGGGATTCCCGGTGGCAAAATTGATCACCGGAACACCGGGAGTGATCCCTGCGATGATCTGCTTCATCCATGGCAAGACGTGAGTCGTGTAGTCTTGCGGCGACAAGCATCCTGCCCAACTATCAAACAGCTGGACGCACTGTGCACCAGCTGCGATCTGGTGATTCAAGTAGACCGTGATCGCCTGTGACAGTTTCGCCATCAAAGCGTTCCACGCGCCGCTATCGCTATGCATCAGCTTCTTTGTGTGCATGTATTGACGACTTCCGCCACCTTCGATCGCATAGCTGGCCAAGGTGAAGGGTGATCCAGCAAACCCAATCAGTGGAATGTCATCGGGCAGGTCTTTCCTGGTTTGTGAAACTGTTTCGTAAACAAAATGTAGTTCTTCGGGGCGTTCCAATCCTTGCACGCGACTGAGATCGGCGGCTTCGCGAATGGGATTGTGAATCACGGGACCGTCACCGGCGACAAACTCAAGATCGAAGCCCATGGGAACCAAAATCGGCAACAGGTCCGAGAAGATAATTGCCGCATCGACTCCCAAACGGTCGACAGCAGTGCACATCACTTCGCTGCACAACGCTGGGTTTGCACACAATTCCAGGAAGGATTGTCTCGCACGAACTTCGCGATACTCAGCCATGTAGCGGCCGGCTTGTCGCATCATCCAAACCGGCGTGCGTTCGGTTTCTTCGCGCCGACAGGCTCGCATGAACAGACTGCTGTTGGATGGATGATCGATAGGGCCACCATGTTCAGTTCCGGTCATCACTCTCACACTCCGTTTAGCTTCTATCAATGAAACGCCGCGCTGAGCGGCCTCGGTCACGAGATGTCCCATCTTGGGATGACTCGGTTCCATGTCCACACGTATTTCGCACTCTTCCAACATCTGGGTTGTGGTCGGTCCAATCGAAGCAACCACGGTCTGATGCAAACCGCCTCGTAAATCGTCGACAATGTCCAGCTTTTCCGCCATCCGCAGCATGTTAACCACTTGATGGGCACTGGTCAGCAAGAGCATGTCGCGTTGACCAGCCGCCAAAGCACGAACGTTCTCTTCCAATGGCTTGGTATCTTCAGGAAAGTCCCAGCCGTACACGCGAACGGGCTCGACCGTCGCACCTCGTGCCTCTAAGCCAGCGACCAGCGAAGCATTGGCAACACCATACTCCTGCAGCCCAACAATTTGGTTGGCAATGGAGAGGTTGGAATCGATCGTCTGCAAGAGCTCACGCCATGTATTTGGCTCGGGCACTCGATAGGTCGGTGAGAGTCCCACTTCACGCATAGCGGCGGCCGGTTTGGGACCACGGCAGATCGTGGTGATGTCGGACAGGGAATCAAGAAATCGCTGTTGATCAAGATGTCGCTCGATGGCTCGCAAAAGATAGCGAAAACCGACACCAGTTGTCAGCACGACGACATTGACGTGTCCTGTCATCACGCGATAGGCAAAATCGATCGCCCCCCGGTTTGGTTCAATCGGGACCTCTCGCATCGAGGGGCTGACGTGGGGCACGCCACCCGTGCGTGTGATCAGCCGAGCCATGTCGTCGGCACGACGGCTCTCCAGGGAGGCGATTTGAAATCCTTGGAAATTTGCATCAGCTTTTGGCATCGTTGCTGGAAGCTTTGATCTGAATGTTGAAGCGGGCGAAGATTCACCCAGTATTGTAGGGAAATCTCGTCAAGTTACGATGAGAGGTACGAAGCGGCGTGGTCGCTGTTTCGCCGAACCACCGTTATCAATCTCCTGTCAAGATTTCGATGCCACGCAGCACAGTCAAACGCCCGCCCGCCGACCTTGACCTGAGCAGTGTGCTGCGTGATGTCGACGACCTACCCGATCGAGTCAGCAGCCAAAGCCTATTTGAGAATGACCTGCCCTTGGAAGTTGAAGTGGGTTCTGGGAAAGGATTGTTCATCGCCGCAACCTCGGCTCAGAATCCAACGCACAATTTTCTGGGCATCGAAATCATGGCCAAGTACGCCGCCCACGCGGCGGGACGATTGGCGACTGCCGGCGTGACGAACGCGATGATGGTCAGTGGAAACGCCGAACCATTGTTTGACCAGCGGATTGACCCCGGATCTCTGGAAGCAATCCACGTTTACTTTCCAGATCCTTGGTGGAAGAAGCGACATCGCAAACGGCGGGTTGTCAACGAACGCAGCATTCCTAACTATTCGCGTGCCTTAAGATCCGGCGGACGCTTTCACTTCTGGACGGACGTGCTGGACTATTTCGAGCAGACAATTGAGATGATTGCTGAAATAGCGCCCGAGTTTGGCGTGCCGATCCCCGAAGAAGAAATCGAGGCGACTCACGATCTGGATTATCGCACGCACTTTGAGCGTCGTAGTCGACAGCATCAGATTCCTGTCTACCGAGTGTGCTACGAGAAGAAGTAGAGTGGAAGTAGAGTGCGGATTCGCGGAGCTCCAGTTTGCCTGGAGCTCCGCGAATACCCACGCTGGTCCTTCTCAAATTCAGCGAACTAGTTTTTCCAAGGTAGAGCGAAGGCAGACAGTTCTTGGCCTGCTGTCGCGTTTGACTGATCGTCACTCGGGGGAGGAAGCGGCTGAACGTCCTCCAATTGCATCGTATCCATCGTTGTCGGCAGAGGATCGGCAGGTTGCGAAAAGGCACCCGAGGTATCCTGAACGCTGGATGGATCAAAGGGCCCCGAAGTCAACGGCCGAGGCACCGAGACCTTCTTGGGATTGGCGCGAGGCGTGAGTGATCGCCCAATTTGATAAGCATCGTACGCAGCGCCAGCAGCCCAAGGCCCCTCGGCAAGTTGCACATGGTTGTAGGCCAATAGCGATCCCTTTTGACGATGGAAATCGCGAATCGCCAAGTTGTAGTTCGCAAGTGATCGATAGAATTCCGTTTCGCTGGCGACAACTTGTCGCTGAGCCTGTAACAGAAAGTTGATGTTGTCGCTGCCATCGCGGTAGCGGCGGCGGAGCACGTCGACTTGATGCAGGTCGGCAAGGTAACGATTGTAATTCGTCTCCAGCAACTGGTACGTCAAGGAGATCTCTCGCGCTGCGCCGGAGAGGTCGTGACTGACACGCAACTCAACTTCATCGAGCAAAGCACGTTCTCGCTTGACGTTCAACTTTGCATGAGCGACGGCTAGACTTGCCGCTCGCAATCCAACGGGGAGATTCATTTCGACCCCCACTCGTCCCTGTTGAAAGTCGCCTCCCGCGATTGTTCCGTAAAGATTGTCGAGTGGTCCACCTGTCGTGTCGCCAATCAAACGATCTCCCAGACCCTGCCAGCGGTACTGCCCAACAAAGTCCAAACGCGGCCGCAGGTTCAGTCTGGCAGCGACCAGTTCTAAATCTCGGCGTTTGACGGCCAAACGCTGCCTTCTAACCTCAACTCGTCGTTCCAGTGACTGACCGAGCGCACTCTGCCAATCGAAGACCACTTTGGCATCCACCGGTTGCGTGATGGGACGCAACAGACGGCCATCGGTGGCGGGGAGCCCAACCAGGTAGCGAAGACGCTGCTCGGCGGCATAGAGACCATTGGTTCCACCGAGTGCCGATTCGACCTGAGCCTGGAACTGATAGTACTGCGAACGGGCTTGGGCCTCTTCATCGCTTCTGCCTGAGCCAACTTCCAATCGGACTTGCTGATACTGGAATGTTTGCAGGGCGGCTTCACGGCCTTTGACGGCGGTGTCCAAGATTCGGTAGGCCGTGACCAAGTCCCAATAGGCCTGCTCGACATCGGAAACCAGGCCGATCACGGACCCTTCAAAATCTGCCAGCGCGACATCTTCGTTTAGTCGTCCGATCAGCACTCCGTTGTACTGCCCGGGAACCGTTGTCGGTCCAGCGATACGATTGAAGGTTGTCCCGGATCCCTGCAGCAGCGGCTGGCGCCACTCGGCCTCGATCCAACCTTCAAACGAGCTACTGAATGCTCGGAACGGTTGATTTGTTCGCGAATAGTCCACCACATGTCGCAGCGCGAATTGCGAGCCAAGCGCCGTTTGCTTTGACAATTCACTGGTGTAGGAAGCCCCCGTGCCCTCGGAAACACTTGGCGTGAACGCCGAGGTGAACCCGGTTCGATCGACGTTGTTGGGTTGATCCGTTGTGCCCCAGAACAACTGCTGCGTGAACTGAGCATCAAAAGCAGATAGCGCGGCTTCTGCACCCTGATTTGGACTCGCCGCGGTCAAGCCAGGATCATAAACCGTGGTCGCCGCTTGAGGTGAGGTAACCACGGTGCCGCCAATGGTGCGTAGCACGGGGCTTTGCTGAACGGCTAAGTTCACGGCCTCCGGAAGCGACATGTCGTGGGCTGGCAGCGTCGATGGATCTTCCAGCGAATAGGGCGTCGTTGCTTGCTGTGCCGCAGAGGACTGCGGTGATGCACACTTCACGACGTCTGGGTATTCGATACTCAAGCCGTGACCATCATGGTACGACTTGGTCGTGTCGTGCTTCCCTTTGGGAACCTTGGATAACAAGCCACATCCCGCGTTGGGCAAGAGCGATGTGGATGCGATCAACATGCTCAGCATCCAGCGCGCACCTCTTCGGCGACTGGCCCTATGGCGAACCGGGTTACTGCTTTCAATGGTCATCGATTTCGACTCGGTATGTCGCATGACGCCGGGCTGCTGATGGGTGCAACACGCAGGCTTCCGCTGTTCGGCCAACCCGAACGATCGCATGAAAAGGAAGTAGCGCTACGAACGGTATCGGTTCGGCATGCGTTCTTTCTGGAATAACCGGATGCTGAATCCACCCGGTAGATCCCAAGGAAACGGCACAGCCCGCAGGGTCATGTCAAGCTTTGACGATTGAGTTCTGTTTACGACCACGCAGAGGAACGAGTCAAAATCACATTT
>JBGCGI010000083.1:0-45271 GCA_045110715.1 Rubripirellula sp. | reverse complement strand
GCCAAGGTTCTCGATCTCCCAAAGCGCCTGCAGGTCCAAGTCGCTACGACTTCCAGAACCGGCTTGCCGCAATCTGGCTTCTGCAACGGTCACCCCACCGATCGCCACACCGAGATTGGCTTGTGCTTGCATGACCATCTGCTTGTGTCGCTGTACATCAGCTTCCAACTCCGGTGCATCCAGCGTTACCAGCAACTGCTCCTTCGTCACTCGGTCTCCGATATCGACATGCACCTTTTCGACATAGCCCTGAACACGCGCATGGAGTTCGGTGTGCTGATCTGCCTCCAAAGTGATCGGAAGACGCACGCTTCTTGGCTTGGCATCCTGCGCGTTCACGCTGCCCTGCCCTGCCCCGATCCACTGAATCACAAACAGCAACAGGCTTGCAAGGAACCTTTTTGAAAATCTCATTTCGAAACTCATGATTGGATTTCTTTAGCTCGCCGGTGAGGGGGTCGGTCGATTGGGTTCGCGTTTCATGATCACGTAGAGGCAAGGCACCACAAGCAAAGACAACACTGTCGCGCCAATCACACCTCCGCGATGATCGCTCTTGCGAGCGGAGCGTTTGTACCGCTGCCACCGAAACCGATCGCCATCGGTAGTAGAGCCAACCAAGTCGTCAAAGAGGTCATCAAGATTGGACGCAGGCGAACACGAGCAGCGTCCACCACCGCATCGTGAACAGACAGTCGTCAAGCTATGCGGATTGAAGAAGGAATGCAGGCCAGAACTGCCCTACCGCCACCAGAGCTAGTCAAATGGATCCGCAAATCTGGGGTCGTTGACCAACCCCTGATCAGTCAACGTCAGCAGGAATGCCGTTAGCGCGACCTTCTCTACCTCTGGCAACGCCAGTCCGCTTACGAAACCTTCCAAAGCGGGGTCCAAGTTTTCATGGGGGCGGACGCTCCAATTGTAGTGCTCAATCACCGAGTCCAGCGTTCGGAACCGACCGTCGTGCATGTAGGGTGACGTCAGTTGGATGTTGCGCAAAGTCGACGCTTTGAACTTTCCGTTGTCGACAGGTCTACCGCTGTGCTGGCCGACTCCGAGATCCACCTCGGCATCGCTATTGTCGATGCCGTTGACAGTCGGTTGGGACAATTGAAAGAATGCCGATTGACGCTCGACACCGGTTCGCGAATCTGGCAAGTGACACTCGGCACAGCGAGCACGACCAAAGAACTGCTCTTTGCCGTAGTTCTCCTGTTCAGTGAAGTTTGGAAAGGGCTTCAACACGGAGTCAACTTGGGCGCGGCCAACATCGAACCGCGAACCAAACGAAACGATAGACCTCACAAATTGCGCCAACGCGTTTGCCATTCGTTCCTTTGTGATCTGAGAATCACCGAATGCGGACTTAAAAAGCGGCGGGTAGCGCTCACTCTTCTGAAGCCTTGGCAGTAAGTCTTCCAGTCGATGCCCCATCTCGATCGGATTCTCGATCGGCATCAACACTTGCTTCTCGAGCGACTCAGCACGCTCGTCCCAGAAAAAACGTCCCCGCCGATAGTATCGCAGATTCACGAGGCTCATCGAGTTTCGGTCAACTTGCCGACCATCGAATCCGGTACTCACCCGCTTGCCGTCAGCGAAGGCAAACTCTTGGAGATGACAGGAACCGCAAGAGGTTGTGCCGTTGACGGAGAGCTGTCTGTCATAAAACAGCACGCGTCCCAAGGTTGCACCATCATCTGTGACCGCCGTCACCTTGCTGGCGTTGTCAAATCTGGCAGCGACCCGCCTGACATGCAGCGGCAGTGCCGGCCGTGCATAATTATAGGGCGTCGTTGGCAATGACAATTTCGGCTCCACTGCGAACAGGGAACCGCTGAGCAACCAGAAAATCAAGAGTGGAACAAGATTGAATCGCATTCACGACAGGATAGCCGCAATCGCCAGCGACGTCGAAACCTCGTTTCCGCCGACTTTCCCTAGAGGAGAATTTCGACCATTCCCGTCAACGTGACTGCATCGTCGGTCCCAATCGAGACTGGCGAAAGAACGTTGTGTTCGATCGTTGGCAGATCCGTGAAGTAGGTCGCGCCGATCGTCCATCCCACGAGGTAGCTACGGATGGCGGTCCGAGTCGTGAATCGGGTTTCAATTGTTCCAATTGTCTTGCTGAACTCCTGATTCAATGAACCGGCGATCGATTCGCCATTGAACGTGTAGTCCACGTCCATGTCATAGAAGCCGAACAGCAAGTCCAAGTTCGATTGGCGTCCCGCGAAAACGCCATCCCAGCCGACGAAACCTTTACCGCCACGAAACTTAGAATCCAAATCTTCGTTCAGCCAATGAGTCCCACCGTAGTCAACGTCAAAGTTTTGGTCGAGTCGCATGTAGCTGAAAGCACAACCTGCCGACAATCCACCGAACCGGGTTCGCCAGGTATCTCGAAGTGTGAGGTTGTAGCCGTAGTGATTGGCTTCACTATTGAGACGTGGGGCTTGCCCAATGCCAGGATTACTGGCGCCGTTCTGCGGGTTTGGCACGTCGACGTCAATCACTTCAGAATTGGATACAGAATCGGCAGATGCGTAAAACACGTCAGCCTCGAAACTTGTTCTTGTCCCCAAAAAGCGGCGGACAGCTTTGAGCTGGGTGATGTATCCCAGGTCGTCCAAGTCATCCTGAAATGCCACACCACCATCAGCATTTTCACCCAGTTCGTAGTCGGGCAGGAAAGCGCCCCACAGCCCCACGCCGCCTGAGACTTCAAACGTGTCGTCCGAGATCGTGCTTTGTGCGACTGCACTGGTACCGAAAGATAAAACTCCAGCACACAACAATGTGAATATTGCTTGACGCATCTCGACCCGCCGTCCGTGACAAAAAACCAAAAGTGATTGTTCCTAGTACTTCGTATCGTTTTCATTAATGCCGTCGGCGAAACCTTTCTCGAAAAATCCAGGGACACCAGCAATTCGGGGGACGAGTACCACACGTTGAGCGAGTACGACGAGTTTCCCGGACTCTACCGATTGCGCAGATTCGGAAACATTCAACTGATTCGCAGCGATACAATCGGAAGACTTTGACAACCAAACGCAATTCACGTGACGTTGAGTACACCCTCATGCAAACCACAAGAATGGGCCTTCCATCGATATTCGTCTTGAGCCTATTGGTGTCTTCCGCCAACGCGAAAGACACGTATCCAACACTGGAAATTGGTGCATCCGCGCCAGGCTTTTCGCTCCCAGGCGTTGATGGCGAGACTCACACGTTGCAGGAGTACAGTGAGGCGAAGGTGCTGCTGATCTTGTTCACTTGCAACCACTGCCCCACGGCTCAAGCCTACGAAGAACGAATCAAAACGCTGAACACGGAATACTCAAAGCGGGGCGTTAAATTAGTCGCCATTTCGCCGAACGACGACAAAGCCGTTCGATTGGACGAGTTGGGCTATAGCGACTTAGGGGATTCGCTCGAGGACATGAAAATCCGTGCGAGCGAGTCCGATTTTAAGTTCCCGTATTTGTACGACGGCGCGACACAGAGCGTCAGTCAAGCCTATGGAGCCAAAGCAACTCCCCATGTATTTGTATTCGACGCGGAACGCAAACTTCGTTACACCGGACGAATCGATGATGGTGAAGTGGGCGAGATCAAGTCACACGACTTGCGGAACGCGTTGGATGCAGTCTTGACTGGCCAAGAAGTCGAAACAAAGACGACCCGCGTATTTGGATGCTCGGTGAAATGGGCTTCCAAGCGGGCAGGCGCAACCGAGGCGCTGAAGAAGTGGCAGCAAAAGCCAGTTGAGCTAAAACCGGTTGGTTTGGACGCCATCGAGAAACTGGTGGCCAACGACACGGAGAACTTCAGGCTGATCAATCTCTGGGCGACGTGGTGTGGGCCGTGTGTTTCCGAGTTACCGCACTTTGTCGAGATCAGTCGAATGTATCAGCGCCGGCACTTTGAAATGATCACGATCTCGATGGACGAACCGGACGCAGGAGAGGACGCGTTGAAGTTGCTGCGCAAGGCTGATGCGGCCATGACCAACTTGCACGCTCTTGAAACCGATACCGACAAATTTGCGGAAGCTCTTGACGAACAGTGGCCAGGACCAATTCCCTACACGATTCTAGTGGCACCCGGAGGCGAGATCGTCTTTCGTAAGGAAGGAGAGATCGATCCTCAGGAGCTGCGGATTGAGATCGTCAAGCGATTGGGCCGCACCTACGCGTCACGGAAAAAGTGAGAGACGAAATGGAAGTCAATCCATTGCTTCAGGAAAACCCGACAATCAATCCGTATGCGCCCACTGTCGAGGTAGCTGGGGCGACGGATGACGATTCCATTAGACGAGAGCACCTCAATAACGAGGCTGCCGTTCAAGCGATGGGAATCTTATATCTGGCTCTGTCGCTCATCTGGATTCCAATGGGTTTGTTCACGCTGTACGCAGCAACCACGTACTCTGGAAATGCAAACTTGGGTGGGCCGACCATCGCGGCTTTTTTCTATCTCGCGTTTGGATCGCTGCAACTCTGGATAGGGATCGGACTTCGCAAGCTGAGGCCTGCGTCGAGGCGACTGGCGATTGGCTTTTCGATTCTAGGCCTGCTTGCGATTCCGGTAGGAACTCTGATCGCTGCGTACTTTCTTTACCTGCTGTTTTGCAAGAAGGGCAAGTTCGTTTTCACCGAACGGTACCAACAGATCATCGCGGCAACCCCACACATCAAGTACACGACATCTGCGTTGGTTTGGGTTTTAGGCGGCCTGTTGGGCATCCTCGTCGTTGGTGGCATGCTGGCATCGATCTTCCTCGCATGACATTCACCGGGATGAAGAGAAGACGGAAGATCGACTCTTTGGCTGCTCGATGTGATCAGTTGCAGGTTGGCCGCCCGTCGAAAAGCGACTCATGAAGACTTCAAATGACCAACGCTGGTTTGGAAGTAGCGTCTTCGTCGCTGATCGGGTGATTCGTCTGGCGTGGAGGCTGCTTCCAGATCCGCCAAATTGGCTTGACAGTACCGACAGCCGATCTCATCGATGTGAAATCGGACGTAATCCGCGGCCTCAGACTCCAAGGTGCCAAGCAGGTGTTGGCCAAGTTCGGTTCGACTAGGACAGGACAACCGCGAACGACGCCAGATCGCGCCGATGGTATGCAGCCCGGCAGTTTCGCGCCCACGAACTTCGATCAAGCGGTTTCGCAAATCGGCGTTGCTACGCAGTTCATGCTCCAACTGAGAGCAACGACCTGCGGGCAAAGCCTCATCCAAGAAGGCGGCGAGTTCAGCGTCGGTGAAGGTTGTCATGAAAGCGTCCCAATTTGGTTCACAAGCTGGAAAGCTCATGCCACCGATTATGAATCGAATTTGGAAAGGCAAAGAGTGACGTTCTGGCCGCCGAAGCCAAAACTATTGTTCAATGCGTATTGTACGTTGGCAGAACGGGCTTCGTTTGGAATGTAATCCAAATCACAGTCCGGATCAGGATTCTCGTAGTTGATTGTTGGCGGCAAAACGGAGTCACGAATCGCCAATAGGCAAACGATCATCTCGGTCACACCAGCCGCAGCAATCAGATGCCCCATCATGCTCTTCGTACTACTTACCGGAATCTTGGCAGCATGAACCCCAAAAACTTCACGGCATGCTTTTGATTCGACTTTGTCGTTGACCGTCGTGCTGGTGCCGTGGGCATTCACGTAGTTGATGTCCGCTGGCTGGAGTCCGGCATCAGCGATTGCCATTCGCATCGCCGCGATCCCGCCGTGGCCGTCCGGTGGAATGTCCGTGATCCGATAAGCGTCTGCCGTCGTGCCGTATCCAGCGATCTCGCCGTAAATCGTTGCTCCGCGTGCTTTGGCTGACTGCAATTCTTCCAGCACAACCATGGCCGACCCTTCTCCAAGCACAAATCCGTTTCGCAAGCGATCGAACGGGCGACTTGCCTTGGTGGGCTCGTCGTTGCTTTCGCTAAGCGCGGTCAGCAAATTGAAGCCAGTCACACCAAAGGGGTGAATCATGCTGTGGGTTCCGCCAGCCAGCATCACATCTGCGTCGCCCCGACGAATGATCTCGGTCGCTTCTCCCACAGCCTGGCTGCTGGCAGCACAAGCCGTCAAACAATTGAGGTTTGGGCCCTGAGCATTGAACATCGACGCCAAGTGAGCGGCTGGCATGTTGGGCTCCTGCTCCAACTCCTTGGCAGGATTCAGCAGATCGATCCCCGCCGCAATGAACTTCGAAGCGTCATAGGATCCATCTTCCAGGGCCGCGGCCATCATTTTGCTGAAGGTCGCGAAGTCTTGATTGCCTTCACCACTTCCCATGTAGATGCCAAAGCGTGTGGGGTCGGTGATCGAATCCATCACGCCGCTATCGGCGACTGCTTGTTTAGCAGCACCGATCGAGAACTTGGTGTGTCGGCCACGATCCTTCCATTCTTCAGCGGACTCACCACAATCGGTGATATCCCAGCCTTTGACTTCCGCACTGATCTTGGTGGGGAAACCACTAGCATCGAACAGCGTGGTTTTGGCCACTCCGCTCTTACCTTCTTGCAGACCAGCCCAGACGGTGGCTGCATCATGACCCATCGGATTGATCATTCCGATTCCGGTGACGACAACACGGCGACGCATCAGGCGAGCTCTTATGAGAGAGGAAGTGAGTGGGCTGTCCTGCAAAACGATCTCTCGTTTTACAGGTTGTCATACTTCGGTAAACGATTTCCATCGGCATCAACCGCCACATGGAAAAAATGCATTAGACGAAGCATCGACTCTAAGTCGCCAGGCTTGAACAAAGGACCGTCTGTAAACCGACCTGGTTCCAGGAAGGCAAACATCAAATCAATCTCCGCCTGAAGTTCGCCTTCGCAGTGACTGGTACTGGTAACCGTTGCCCCATTCTCTTGAACGGCGTCCATGCGGACTTCGTAGTGCAACTGATCGCCAGGTCTGGCTGGCGCATGGAATTTCGCCTTGCCAACTTTGGCAAGCACCACACGCTTCTCGAAATCAAAATGCTGAGCCATCAGGATCCCGCCCATCTGCGCCATACCCTCGATAATGAGAGTTGGCGGCAGGTACGGAAATCCAGGGCAATACTCGTCGACTACCTCTTCGTCCAGCGTGACATTCTTGATGCCTTTGGCATGACTGCCACTGACGAATTCGGTGAATCGATCGACCCAGAACCATCGCATGAATCGATCTTCTTTTTCTTGAACGAAAAACTACTCGCCGACCTTGCTGCCAACGTAGTTGCAAAGATCGCCAACGGTCAGCAGATTGCCAAAGTCTTGAACCCGTGGGTTCTTCTCAAACTCGGAAAGGTTCGCCCAAGGCATCCGACGCTTCAACTCGGACATGCCATCGGAAGTGACAACGCCATCTTGAACGTACTGGCTGTTGGTCAGGATATCTTCAGGTGACAGTTCTTCGCGAGGAATCGTGATACCGAAGGATTTCTCTAACTTGAAAACGATATCCAAGAAATCAATTGACTCTGCACCAAGATCACCAACAAGGGTGGCTTCGCGATTGACCTCGTCATCATCCACGCCCAATGCGTCAACAAGTGCTTCTTGTACTTTCTCGTAAATCTCTTCTGCGGCCAGTGCCATGGTCAATCCTTTAGGATAGATGGTGTGAGTGGATGTGTGAGTAAATGATTCTTGAATTGGTTTTTCACGCGATCGAAGCAACGTCGCCGAACAGTTCGCGGAATTGTTTCTCGCTACGTCGGCGAACGTCTTGATCGGTCTCGATGTGGGCCGGATCGTCCGAGGTACAACGCTCAAGGATCAATCGCGCAGAGACGGTGACTTTGCCATCTTTCGTCGCCGTCGCTTTGACCGTCGTCAAATTCCCGCTTTCCTTGATTGCCTCTGCAACGATTTGAAGTGTTTCGCCTGGTCCTAAAAAGTCGCCGAACTTGACACTTCGGACTTCGCGAAGCAAGACCAGTGGCGATTGAAAATTGTCGCCAGTCTTGATGAGCCAGACGGCTGCTTGATGCAAGGCTTCCAGCATCATCACGCCCGGCATGACTGGGAAGTTTGGAAAGTGATCTAAAAGATACTCTTCGTCGGCGCGCATTGTCCGCTCCCCCACCAGTCGCTTGCCGGGCTCAAGCGAGGTGATTCTTTCGATTTGGCGGTACTTCATCGGCCGCGGCGTGGACATTCTGCTGGGTCGATTCGCTGGATTCTGGAAGTGGGGCTTGGTTTTGCGGCCCTTAAAATAGATTGCCGCAAAATATGTCTCAACCGTGGTTCATTCGGATTGCCTTGGTTTCCTGCGTTTCCCAGGATACGGAAACCGCCTCGATTTCAGCAAATTTGGCCACGAGGATCGCCGTGCTGGGTGCGATGCTCGCCTTGGAATCACCCTGAGGCAGAATCCACGTCTTCACCAAGAACCTCGGCCGAAGGCTCCGGAAGATCAGGCCCACGACTCTCCATTCGCTTGGACTGCACAATCACCAAGACCCCCGCGATCAGCAAACCAGCACCTAAAAGCCGCATTGGGGACGCTGGAGACTTAGGATTTCCCAGCAATCCGTAGTGGTCCAAAATCAATGCCGTTACCGTTTGGCCTGTCATGATCGCTGCGAACCAGGGCAACGAACCAACACGGGGAACAAGCACCAGTGAGGTGGTTACCATTACCACCCCAATGGCTCCCCCGACCCAGATCCACCACGGCAGCTGACTTGGCGGAATCTTAAAAGCGGGGGGGAAGATACCTGCTGCAATCGAAACAGCCAACAAAATTGCCGTTCCCGATGCGAACGAAATCAGTGAGGCCTGCAGGGGATGTGCGACGCTTTGCCCTAGCTGGCCGTTGACACTCGGCTGCATGCCCAGCAGGCAACCGGCTGCCAAACCAACCAAGATCGCAATCAGAACGAGTCCGAAGCCTTGCACGATCAGTTAGCAACCTTCGACCGCATTGCGGCGTTGGGGCCCAGGTAGCTCGGGTCCAGCGTGGGTAATCTCGTTGGATTCGTTCACAAAAATCAACTTAGGACGATGGTTGTGCACATCATCTTCGGACACAAACGCATAGGTCGCGATGATGACTCGATCACCAGGCCGAATCAGATGTGCCGCGGCGCCATTGGCACAGATATCCTTGGAACCATGAACGCCAGCGATTGCATAGGTCTCCAGTCGCGTCCCGCGTGTGATGTCCCAAACGTGAACCGACTCGTAGGCGTGAATTCCGGCTGCTTCCAATAGTTCCGGCGGAATCGTCACGCTGCCCTCATAATCCACATCGGCAGCCGTCACCGTGGCGCGGTGGATCTTCGCGGAAAGTAGTTTTCGGAAAGTACCGTTCATGGAAACTCGTTCGATTGAATGCTCAGCCCCTCTTCCCATCGTATCGATCTGCAGGCCAAAGAAAAGAGAGCGTTTCGAATGCTCTTCGCGAATGCCGCTACGCGGGAATCTCAGGCCCCAGGAAGGGTTCAAGCCTTTCCCGTGTTTCTGGATCGTTGATGGCAAGTTTGCCAAAACCCATGACACACCCGGCTTCGATGGCGGTCTGCTGATGCTCCTCGTAGTTCGTCACCAGCATGACCGGGATGGAACTCAGTTCAGGATCCGCCTTGATGGCCTTCACGACCTCCAAGCCTTCACTGTAGTCACGATCCAGTTTTCGATTCACGGTCACCAAGGCGATCGCGCGCGAACGAAGGATCTCCAGCGAGTCTTCGACACCGTGTGACTGAATCACACTGGCATCGAACTCCTCACTGACCATCTTTCGAATGGAATGAAAATCGGGACCACAGTTTCCACAGTCCAACACTGTCTTCTTCATCGTGGCCACGCTTACTGGGGGACGCCGATGGCGAACAGTTTGTCTTTGGTACTGATGTAGATCGTACCATTGGCGGCTACAGGAGTGCTGTAAACGCTACTGCCCATGTTGATCTCTTCAACTGGCTCGTTGTTTTCAGCTCCTAGTTCAAAGATAGCGACGTCGCCATCTTCGTCGCCCATGTAGAGATAGCCGTCTGCAATCAGCGGACTTCCCCAACTTTGGGCCAGCATGTCGTAGGTGAAGTGCACCACTGGCTTTCCGTCCTTGCTTCCGTTCGCATCCAGGCAGTGCAGCAAACCGGAGAAGTCAGCAACGTAAAGCACATCATCCTTGATTGCGACACAACCAATCGTGCGGTGCATCTCTTCCTCGAAGTCGATCTGATCATCGCCATTGGCATCATGCATGGAGTAGTGCCAGATCACGCCAGAGTTTGGGTTATCGACTTCGACTTCACCATTCTCTTCCTCGACGGCTTGAATTCGTCGATGGGCGATTGGCACACGCTTGTCGCCGTCGATTTTCATCGCCAAAGTTGGTGAAATGTCACCGCGCTTCGTCGGATCAATGCACCACAGGTGACCTTCGCCCTCTTGATGCTCAGGGTCCTGACCTACACCGATGTATACCCGGCCTTTGTAGGCCACCGGAGTCGCAATCAAGTTGTTGCGAGTTCCAGCGCCACCAAGAGCCCACTTGCTGGTTTTTGGGTTGCAATCGAACTTCCAAAGCAGTTCAGGTACGCCGTCACTGCCCTCGTTGGCAGCGAAACTATAGAGCCAACCATCGCCACCCGGGAAAACGACTTGAGCAACGCCATTGAATTCAGACACCATCGGGCTCGACCACTGACCGTGCAAAATATTCTCTGCAGGCGAAGCGTCGGTCCACAATACCTTGCCAGTATTCTTATTCATGCAGATGAAGCTGGGCGCGTCCGGTGCGGGCAGGTTGATGTGGGATTCATCCAAACCGTTGCTGGTATTGATGAACAACAGGTCGCCGTAACTGGTCACGCTGCACGAGCACATGTTGTGCTGACTGACGCCCATCTCGGCGCCCATCATGTTGTAGGTCCAGATCACATCAGCATCACGCTTGTCGTTAACACCAAGCTGTTTGATGAACTTGACTCGAGGCCCAATCTGTTTGATCAGGATCGTACGATCAACACCCGCAAAATTGCCGGTCGCCTTCCATACTTTTCCGTCGGTCACAGTTTCCACTTTGACATCGCCTTCAACAGCTTCCCCCGCTTCGCCCAAAGCCTTGACCGCTGCTTCACTGAGCTTGCCGGCTGCCAATGCTTCCAAGGTTGACGCGTGTGCTTCGGCGGTTGGGCCAGCATTCATGAAGTTCGTGATGTTGGCTTCTTCGTCCTTCACATCGCCATCGTCTTCACCGTCGTAGAATCCTTCGGTGTCCAAACATCGCACTTCACCGCGACTGGTCACAAACCACAATCGATTGCCCTCGACCAAAGGAGCACAGCAAATGCCTTGCAACGGCCAATCGTGGACGCGTCCGGTGATCAGTTTCTCACTACTATGTTGCCAGAGAAACTCACCCGTCTTCTCATCGAAAGCCAACAAGCATCCCAAGTCAACTTTTGAGGGGTACCTCTTCATGTGCCCGGCGCCATTGTTAGTTCCAACAAAAACCATCCCGCCTGAAACCACAGGGTTGCCATAAGTTTGGCTTCCCAGATTGGCGTACCAGCGAATGTTCTTTGCTTTGGCGTTGTCCCAATCGCCAGTCCGACGATCAAATTTGCCGATGTGCCATTCTTGAGGCAACCCTTTCGCGTTGGGAACGTTGTTTCGTTCACGTGTCCCGCCCCACTGAGGCCAATCGCCACCGGCTTCGATGATGTCGTTCGGAGCGGCATGCTCCTTCACAGCAACGAGCTGGTCGGCTGCCCCTTCGCCAACACCCACCGCTACGGCAACGGGCGTTTCCACAATTGCCGAAGGATCCGTGGCAGTCAAGTTGCTCGACGCAGTGATGTTGCTGCTACTGGCAGTCACGTTGCTGGAATCAGCTGTCACATTGCTGGTGGTTGAGGAACCGGCGTTGTAAGTGTTGGGAGGCTTACAACCACCCAAGGTGACCGAAGCGATGCTTCCCAGCACAGTTGCGCCGAAAATAAGACTCCAAGCCGAAAGTTCGTTTTTACGCATGGCGAATGTTTGATTGAGGTGATTGAAAGTGTGTGGGTAGAGAACAGGATGACAGGCGATACGCCTATCCCACTTGATTACTCATCGGAGCTAGAGTTTTCGGTGACTTCGACGTTGTCCAAATACAACTCGGCAACTTTGGCGTTACCGTAGAGACCTGGACTTGAGGCCAAGTTCGGTGACTCGTCTCGTGCCGTCACTGTCCACTCTTTGGGTTCTGGTTCATCGCGAGGCCAGACTTTTCCGCGCAGGAGTGCGACAGCCGCTGGTGGTTCACTCTCGATGTCGACCCGGAACTTCATTCGGTACCAGGTATCTTCTTTCCAAGGGAATGGAACCGTCGAACCTTCGTTACCGCGTCGGATACGAAGCTGAGCTGACCAAGTACGAATCTGAAGCTGCTGACTCTGCCCCATCAAGTCCAACACATAACCGTGTGCAGTCAGACCAATGTCCGGCAGTTGCTCGCTCATTCGTGCGCCACGAGCGTCAGCGCTGATCGTGTAACCCTTCAGATCGCTGTGGCCCATCCACGCGCGACTCCGTGCACCTTTGGGAATGGTGGTGATCTTGGTCAGCGCGTCCGAGCCATCGATGTTACGAATCACATGACGGTATCGAGCTCCCACCCAAGACAAAGGTGGATCCTTCAGTCCATCAAACGTGAATTTCCATGGCAACGGAGGCACGATTCGAACACGAGTTGATCCAGTCACGTCGCCCGCTTTGGCTGTGATCACTGCTGCGGTGTGCGCGGCATCCGACGAGGCGGTGAAAGTCGAGCCGCTGATCGATCCGGCTCCATCCACCTCGTAGACCACGTCGGCCGGTGCATCAAGTCGCTGGCCGAGTGCGTTGAAGGCGCGAACCGAGAGTTCCAATTCCTGACCTGGCTTGAGTAGCGCCTCGCCAGGAACGACAAGCAGCTGAGCCAATTCGGAGTTCTCGCTGACAGGTGTTTCCTCTCCCATCACTTCCGACATCGTCACTGGTGTTTGGCTACCACCCTCGGTGCCCACGCAGTAGAGCGCATCGCTGCTGGGGAAGTAAAGTCGCCCATCAGAGACAACTGGTGAACCGGCAAATCCAGTGCCCTGGACACGCCCCTTGTTCAATACCTCAAAGCCGTCTTCGGTAGGCTCGACGACTGCCCAACGTCCATTCTCGGTCAATACATAGATCTTACCATCAGCGTGCAAGAGAGCAGCTCGCTGGCGACTGCCAACAAACGCTTTCTTCTCGACGATCGCTTCTCCAGAAGTCGCGTCAAATATCCACATCTTGCAACGGTCATCGACCAAGTACAGCCGATCGCCAATCAATACTGGTTCGCTATATCCAGCAACCACTTCCATCTGCTTCCAGAGTTCTTTGACCTTGGTTTGGTCGCCCACACCGGTGACTTCCAGACCAGCGACGGCTCCCATCACATTGTTGTTGTCAAAGTTCTCTTCGCTTTGGCTGCAAAACACTTTGTTGCCAACCACCAATGGCGTTGCAAAGATTCCGCGACGTGAAAGGTTGTAGTGCCACAGCGGTTTCCCCGTCCGCGGCTGAAATCCCCAAATCGCACCGTCACCGGCCCCCATGATCAGTTGCCGTTGGCCATCAATCGTGACCAAGCTTGGTGCCGAATACGTGGTGTCAAACGGCAGATCCCGTGTCCCACTGAACCAGACGACCTCGCCGGTCGCCTTGTCCATCGCGAGCAAGCGATGGTTCGGCTTGGCAGCATTTCCCCAGTTAATGATGATCCCGCTGATGATCACCAGGTCTTCGTGAATGACCGGAAAGTTGGTACGACCACCATAGGTGCTGAGCATCCCAAACTGCTCGTGCAGTGGAATACTCCACAGCGTCTCGCCTGTTGTGCCATTGATGCACTGAAAAATGTCACAGGAGCCAAGTGCATAGATGTTGCCGGTCTCTGGATCACCAACAGGGCTACTCCAACCGATTCGCTCAGCTGGCACATCGGAAAGCCAAACGTTGAATTTATTCTCCCAAAGGGTTTTCCCCGTCTTCGCGTCGAGGCAAACGAGTTTTTCACCCTCTCGCGGCGTCTCAGGATCGGAGCGTTGGATCGTATACAGGCGACCGTCCATCACGATCGGCGTGCAGGGACCACCGATATCGTCACGAGTCCACAGCACATTGCTGTCCTCACCGCCCTTGGGATCCCAGTTGTCAGGCAGGCCTTTGGCCTCTGCGGTGCCATCAAATTTGGGACCACGCCAATACGGCCAATCGGCCGAGGCAGTGGTTGCTGTCATAACGAAGGATGCGACCAGCACTAGCCAGCGGCAGGAAAGTTCAAAGCTCGATTGCATTTGATGGTCTCGGCAGATCATTGCTTGGTTGAAATCACTGTTGATGGGCAAGTTTGGCGGTCAATCGAAATGTTCGTCAGCAGGATCGAAATTCGGCGTACTCATGATTAACACCGTCATCTCACCGCAGGCCCGGTGTCGAACTCCAGGCGGGATCAAAATGCTGGTGTGAGGACGAACAGGATGGGACTGGCCATCGAGTTCAATCACAGCATCCTCACCACATTCCAAAATCACATAAACCTCGGTGTGCTCGAGATGATAATGCTGACGGGCATCTTTGCTGATATGGGTCAGGTGAACTGTTCCTGGAAATTCTTCGCGATCAGCAAAGGCACGTCGCGCTGTGCCGCAGGGACACGGCACTGGTGGCAAGCTGCTGAGGTCAACCACAGCAGCAATGCTAGGAGTACTTCGATTGGTCATTCGGCTGAGTTGACCGGTTAGGGCGGGTTTGCAGCATCCGCGGAAATCCACCAATCAGATTTTGGTGAAGATGCGGCAAAATTGTAGCTGGGATTCCAATCAAGAACGAACCCCCCGTTAAGGGTGTAAATTGGTAATCCTTCGACTTAGCCCTGTAGTTTATACCGATCGATCGGAATACGCCACGCGCACGACCGGTGGATTACCAACAGCCCGCAAAAGAGGCAAACTCCGCCCAACCGTCAAAGATTAGCAAGACGCCAAAAATGCGGCAGAACACTGATCGAAGTCCCAAACCGCGTCGATATCGATACAGATTCGCATGATCGAGAGCTGGGCTCGTGGCCCAGTCCTTGGCAAGTGAAAGACCCAGAGATACTGACACCGGATGTCCGTGTCTCGTGATGACCGAAGATAGATGTGACTGGATCCGTGTGATCCGACCCAAGCGATGTCCGACCAACCGCCTTCAACAAGGCACAGCTGGACGGACATGGCTCGTATCGGATGACAAGTGAGACTGACAAGCTGAGCGAAGTCGGCGGGCAGGGTGTCCCGCACCCGAGTCTGCTATGAGCTTGTTGATGGGTTTTGGAGGTGTGCTCGCCGGCGACTTCGTCCGACGACTGTACCTCTCCCGAAACTCTCACAAAAGTCACTTCGATGATTCTGAAGTCATTCCAAAATCAACCCGCATAATTGAGATAGGGAGACGTGGCTCCAATGAAGCGGACAATAATGACTATGGCCCTGGTACTTGGGTGCAGCATCTGTACTCAAAGCTTTGGCTTCGACCTTTTAGATCGTATGCTCGGAATTAAAGGCTGTGGCGCAAGCAGCAGCTGTTGCGATTCTGGGTGTGACATGCCTTCGTGCGAACCAGCTTGCGGATGCGAAACTGCATCTTGCGGTTGTGCAGCTGAGCCAGCCTGTGGCTGCGAAGCACCTGCCTGTGGTGCACCCGCTTGCGGTTGCGAAGCACCTGCACCTTGCGGATGTGAAGCAGAGCCTGCATGTGGCTGCGAAGCACCTGCACCTTGCGGATGTGAAGCGGAGCCTGCATGCGGATGCGAAGCACCTGCACCTTGCGGATGTGAAGCAGAGCCTGCATGTGGCTGCGAAGTTCCATCATGCGACAGCGGATGTGGCTCAAGCAAGAGCTGTGGCGGATTGTTGTCGAAACTTTTCGATTGCGGCAAAAGCTGCAACTCGGGTTGCGACAGCGGATGCGACAGCGACTGTGGATGTGCACCTGCACCAACTTGCGGTTGCGAAGTAGCTGCAGAGCCTTGCGGATGTGCTGCTGCTCCAACATGTGGCTGCGAAGCACCATCTTGCGACAGCGGATGTGGCTCGGCACGTAGCTGCGGCGGTGGATTGCTGAACAAGCTGTTCGGTAACCTGAGCTGTGACAAAAGCTGCGGCGGATGCGACAGTGGCTGTGACAGCGGATGTGGAGCAGCCCCAGCTTGCGGTTGCGAAGCACCTGCACCTTGCGGATGTGCTGCTGAGCCAGCATGCGGTTGCGAAGCACCTGCTTGTGGATGTGCAGCTCAACCAGCATACGGCCCATCGGTTGCTCCAGTGAGCATGCCAATGCAAGCCGCTCCAATGCCACCAGCACCGATCGTTGATCCAAGTGCGAAAGTGTCCCAAAAGCGTCGCGTCATTCAGGCCAGTGCCGTCTACGTTCGCTAACGCGAATGAAGATGGTCTGATACCTCAGACGCGAACCAAAAACGACCTGTTGGGGAAACCCAACAGGTCGTTTTTTCATGCGCTCAACAGTGTTCACTGCTTGCTAGCATCCAATCGACATTGACGAAGGATGGCCCACTAATCTACTCATTGGCTTGATTCCTACGCGCTCATCGATCGTCCTCTTGAAGAGTGACGTGGTCCAGCTGAACCAATGCCATGCCAAAAAACATCTTCTTCTCCGTCGGCGAACCCAGCGGAGACCAACATGCGGCACGGTTGATTTCGGAAATCAAGCAGATCAATCCGCAGGTCTGTTTGCGGGGCTTTGGTGGAGCGGCAATGCGGGCTTCTGGATGCCACATCGATTGCGACCTGACACAACATGCCGTGGTTGGTTTGCTGGAAGTGCTACCGAAGATCCGCCAGTTCTTTGAGTTCGCCGATCAGGCCGAAGAGATCTTTCGAGCAGGAAAAGTTGACGCTGTCCTGCTAGTCGACTTCCCTGGATTCAATTGGCACATTGCCAAACGCGCCAAGAAGTACGGCATCCCGGTGTTCTACTACTGCCCACCGCAACTCTGGGCCTGGGGCGGCTGGCGAGTTAGCAAGATGCGTCGAACCGTCGATCATGTGCTGGCCGTGTTGCCAATCGAAGAACAATACTTCAACGATCATGGGATCCCAACAACTTACGTTGGCCATCCGTTCTTTGATGCTGTGGACGAAAAGCCACTCGATTCGCAATTACTAGGCCGCTTCCAAGCGCTGACTGATAGCGGACAACAATTGGTCGCCGTGCTTCCAGGCTCTCGTGATCACGAAGTTCATCGCAATTGGCCGTTGATGCTGGAGTCGATTCGTCGGCTTCACAGCGAAGATCCAAACTCGCGTTTTCTAGTAGCTTCGTATCGTGACCGGCAGTGCCTGTGGTGCCGTGATCAGCTGCAAGCATCGGATCAGTCCTTACCTATCGAGTTCTACGTCGATCGCACCAGCGAGGTGATTGAGGCGGCCCGATGCGCCATGATGGTCAGCGGCAGCGTGAGCCTGGAGCTGATGGCCCGCCGTACGCCCGCTGCGGTCCTCTATCGTGTCGGGCGTTTCCTGCATTCGTTCGCCCGGCTCGTTGTGCGTCTGGACAGCATCACTTTGCCAAATCTGATGAGCGATCAAAAGGTCTTTCCCGAGATGGTTTCGGTCGGCAATCCCGAGCCCGCGATCGAATTCCTGACCACTTCGGTTCGCGCGATGCTCCAGGACGAATTCTACTTCCAGAAGACGCTGACTCAGATGGACAGTATCCGTGCTCAACACGCCAATGGTGGTGCGACTCAACGAGCCGCTCAGTGGATCTGCCATGAAATCGGTGTCGCCCAGAACCCATCTGAAGTCGCGCCGCTGCGTCGGGCAGCCTGAGATCGGGGCAATTCTTTTCAGTTTCAGGCAAACCAAGCGACGATTCTTCGCGTAAGCACTCCTAAGATTACGTCTGCACTGACGCCCGGACCTCGTGTTTTCCCGCCATTTCTGCCATGCCTACCGATACTCTCGCGCCAATCGTCCCCCGCATGCAGGCTGAAACCGGGTTCGAAGAATCGGTCGCTCCACTTCGAGTGTCGGGTTTCATTTGCCTACTGCTGGGGCTTTTGAGCGTCAGCGCGCTCCTGGGCACCTCGATGCTGCTTGTTCCGATCACGGCTTTCCTGTTCGGTTTTTTTGCTCTGCGGAGATACGCTGGGGAAGCACCGGTGGGCGTCCGTGCGGCAATGATTGGCATGGTCTTGGCCGCAGGCTTTGGTGCTTGCGGATTGTTCCTACCGTGGATGAAGACCGCCACTCTAGGCAATCAGGCCAAACAGTTCTCCAAAGACTATCTAGAAGTCGTCGCTCAGGGGCACATTGAGTACGCGATGGAACTGTCCAAAGACTATGTCAATCGCTATCCGACCAACATGTCCTTAAAAGAACATTACGCGAAAGACGAATCCGCAGCGCAAGCGCTCGAAGAGTTTCAACAGACGCTTCCCTATGAAACGATTCGAAACCGTGGCGAAAATGCTGAGTGGGTCCTTGATCGACCCGTTCGAATTTACCATCGCTACGGTGACGAACATGCGGAAATCGTTTGGGCGGACCCCTCCAGGAAAACCAAGATCCAGTTCTACATGATTTACAAAATCGACCCGACTGGCGGTGGCCAATGGCATGTCGATGTATGTCAAGCCTATCGTGAACGGATCATTGCTCCTCAAATTCTTTAGGCCGCAGCAGCTTTGCCATCTCTGGCGATGATCTCCTGTCACCGGCCTAGTGGAAGTCACGGGACTGCACTCTTAAACCGTCCACTTCATCTGCTAGGTCTGTGATGCGTCCCACGATGACGTGAATCACTCCCTTGCGATTCTCCAGCTTGCCATCAACTAACCAGGCATTGCTAGTCTGTGCGACTCGAAAGAAGCGTTTCCAAACCGCTGCGAACAAGACCAAATTGATCGATCCCGTTTCGTCTTCGAGGGTGACGAACGTGATTCCCTTCGCGGTCCCGGGTCTTTGCCGTAGCAACACCAATCCACCCACGCGAACGTGACGACCGTCTCGCAAGTCCGGCAAGTCCACAGCACGAACGCATCGCTTCCCCTGCAACTCGTCCCTTGCAAAAGAGATCGGGTGCGCCTTCAAACTCAAGCCAGTTGTACTGTAGTCCGCATGCACTTCTTCTAGCGGGGTCATCGGCGTTAGCGCATCGGGAACTTGCTCTCGGTCATCGACATCATCAAACAGAGGCTGGTGACCAGGCTTCGCGTCTTGCGAAAGTGAAAACCAAACGGCAGCCCGTCGATCGTCAGCCAACGCCCCCATTGCGTCGGCATCCGCCAGCGTCGCCAGCACACCTTTGCCCAACCGTGCTCTCTTGACCAACTCGTCCATCGATCGAAATTCGCCACCACGCTGACGTTCTTCGACCACTCGCTGCGCGGCTCCCGAAGCCAGTCCACGAATCGTCCGGAGGCCCAACCGAATCGCTGGCTGAGCACGGTTTGGATCGGATTCCAATGTCGAATCCCAATCACTTTGATTCACATCCACACCGCGAACTCGCACACCATGATCCTTGGCATCGGAAACCAACTGGGCCGGTGCGTAGAACCCCATCGGCTGACTATTCATGATCGCAGCACAGAATGCTGCCGGATAATGACACTTCAGATAACACGATGCGTACACCAACAAAGCGAAACTAGCTGCATGGGACTCCGGGAACCCATATTCACCGAAGCCGCGAATCTGGTTGAACACGTGATCGGCAAACTCGCCTGTCAATCCGTTCGCACGCATTCCGTCTAGCAGCTTCAGTCGAAAGCGATCGATCACTCCTGGACGTCGCGAAGCCGCCATCGCGCGTCGTAGTTGATCTGCCTCCCCTGGCGTGAATCCGGCTGCCACGACGGCTAACCTCATCGCCTGCTCTTGAAAGATCGGTACACCCAGTGTCTTTTCCAACACGCCACGAATCGCATCATTGGGATAGACAACGGACTGAGGATCTTCTCGAGCTTTCAAGTACGGATGAACCATGTTGCCTTGGATCGGGCCGGGTCGAACGATCGCGACTTCGACCACCAAGTCGTAGTAGCAACGCGGCTGAAGCCTCGGCAACATACTCATTTGTGCACGACTTTCGATTTGAAAGACACCGATCGTGTCCGCCGCGCAAATCATGTCATAGGTCGGTCCGTCGTCGTGTGGCACTGTCGCCAAACTCAATTCTCGCTTGTGATGTTGTCGCACCAGATCAAAGCAACGATGAAGGGCCGACAGCATTCCCAGCGCCAACACGTCCACTTTCAAAATGCCAAGCTCATCCAAGTCATCCTTATTCCACTGGATCACCGTACGATTTTCCATCGCAGCGTTCTCGATCGGGCACAACTCACAGAGACTGCCGGCGGTCATCACCATTCCACCAACATGCTGTGACAGATGACGCGGAAAGCCCTTCAATGTCTCCACCAAATGGATGAATCGCTGCCCCACGCTCGATTCGGGATTCAATCCTCCACTGGCACATCGCTGTGAAAACTCTTCGCCGTTGCCTCCAAGCTTCGCAATCGATTCGATTGCATCTGCCGAAACCCCGAGTGCCTTGCCCACTTCACGGATCGCGCTACGAGTCCGGTAGGTCGTCACGGTCGCGGTCAGGCCAGCGCGATCACGTCCGTACTTGGAATACAGGTACTGCAACACTTCTTCACGTCGCTGGTGCTCGAAATCAACATCGATATCAGGTGCCTCGTCCCGCTCGCGACTCACAAACCGCTCGAACAACAAGTCCGATTGACTGGGATCCACGTTGGTGATTCCCAAGCAATAGCAAACGGTTGAATTCGCAGCCGAACCCCGCCCCTGACACAGTATCTGTTGCTCGCGAGCAAAACGCACCATGTCCCAAACCGTCAAGAAATAGGCTTCGTAACGCAACTCTTCAATGATCTGCATTTCATGTCGAAGAAGTTCGATCACCTTTGATGGAACACCGTCAGGCCAACGCTGTTTAGCTCCCTCCCACGTCAATCGTTTCAGGTGCTCGATCAGTGTCATCCCCGACGGCGCAACCTCCGCTGGATACTCATAGCGAAGCTGATCCAATGTGAACACACACCTGTCAGCAATCTCTACGGTTCGCGCAATCGCATCGGGAACCTCTCGGTACAGCTCTTCGATTTCGGGTAAGGAGCGCAGATGGCGCTGGCTGTTGGCAAACCGAGATCGATGCACCTCATCGATCGTCGTCCCAGCTTGAATCGCTGTCACGCAATCATGCATCAGCATGCGTTGCGGCGTGTGATAGTGAACATCTCCAGCCGCCACCAGCGGAACAGCATTCCCCAGAGACAAACGCCGCATTCGTCGGATGTACTCCCCGTCGTCAACTCCACGATGGAGTTCACACATCAAGTAAGCGCGGTCCTCAAAAACTTCGCGAAAATCGGTTCGCAGAAAGCGAGTGAAGGGGATCCGCTTTCGACCTTCGCTATCAAACACCGAGCGTCGCCACTGCGGCAACAAGCCCGCAATCATGCCATCACTGAATTCAGCCAAATCACTCCAAGAAAGATCGCATTGCCCTTTCTCCGCCCGCATCCGACCTCGTGAAATCATTCGGCACAAACGCCCGTAGGACGCGCGATCGGTAGGCCACAAAACCATCGGGGGCGCGTCGGACGGGCGAATTTCCGCTCCCACGATGTACCTCAATCCAGACTCCTTTGCTGGAGTGAAGCCACGCACGACGCCTGCAACTGATTCCTGATCTGTGAGCGCGATTCCCGCATATCCCAGCTTGGCAGCCTCCTCGACCAACTCAGCGGGGTGCGAAGCGCCCACCAAGAAGGAAAAGTTGCTCTTGCAGTGCAATTCGACGTATTGCATGACTGTGTCCAAAACGCGGCAGTGGTTTTTTGTTCACGTTAGCGATAAAAGAAACTCGAGGCAACTGCCAAGATCGCTCAGGATGGGGCGAACAAAAAGTATCCACTTCACCCCCACAAGCCCGCCGCGCTGTTAGCGTCTTTCAACCCCACGCACCGAATCATGCAAGCTACCGCATCCATGAACGCAGGTTCCTACTCACCGCAGTACCCTTCGACGACATCCAGTTCCACAGCGCCAACCCACCCAGCTCTGGTGGGCTATCTGTTTTGGATCCTTGGCTTCGTTGGCGCGCATCGTTTCTACTTTGGAAAACCATTGACCGGAATTCTCTGGTTCTTCACCGGTGGTCTGTTCTTGGTCGGTTGGATCGTCGACTTCTTTTTCATTCCATCAATGGCTGCCGAAGCCAATCAGCGCTACCACTCAGGCAGGGTCGACCACACGGTCACTTGGGTCCTGCATTTGTTCTTGGGACTCTTCGGAATCCACCGTCTCTACATGGGCAAGATTTTCACGGGCATCCTCTATCTACTGACCGGCGGCCTGTTCGGCGTCGGCTACATCTATGACGCGTTGACCTTGAACGAGCAGATCGAAGAGATGAACGCTTTGAACCGCTAAGCAAGTGGCTCGCGTTCATCCAAGCGGACCATGGTCCAACCAAGTCCGCTCAGCCATCTCAACGGAATGAGCGTCCCATAGTGCGCGACCACCACAGTGCTGGGCGCTGCGATGAAACCAACCAAAGCAACCGGTGTGCTGGAAAACGACGTCGTGAATCCGACAAACACGAAAAAGGCTATCGCGATATTCAACGACAGCCAAACCCCACGACCCGTTTCACCTCGATGCAAGACCGGACAGATCTCCATCAAACGGACCCAAAGGTGCAGTCCCATCACGGCAAGCATCAACGCCGTGATCACGTAGCACCCTAGCCCCAAAACTTTCGCGCCGGTGAGGTTCACGACTGCCAACGTCAGGGCGATGGCAGCAGTCACATCCATTAAAGAAGAGATTGAGATCCTTGTTTCCGATGGAGACTGCCGCCACGCGAACGCTCGCCAGCCGCCTCGCCTCATGAAGAATCCACCAAGGCCAAGCGGAAGCAGCAACAAAACAGTACTCAGCTTGTCTTGTGTCGAGGCCTGCCCGGTGGAAGCCAAAAAGCCTGCGGCGAAAACCAGCACATATAGAATCCCCAAACGAACTGCCAGCGGTAAATCGCAGGCAACAATCACTTGGATCGCCAACGCCAGCGAAGTGTAGCAAGCCACCAAAACGAGAAAGCCACCGATCCCAAACAGCGCTTCCTGAAGTCTTGAATCCATCCTCATTTGACTGAACAGAAGGATCGCGCCCAGGGCTGCGCAGTTGAACAGCGCGAACGCGATGATCCCAACCAAACCCGCAACGAGGCTGATCAAAGATCGCTTGAAGTCATCGCCATTGGACAGCGCGTTCAACAGCCACGGCTTGGGTTGAAAGTAGATCCGTTTCACGATCCATCTGCGATAAGTCGACTTCTCATACCGGACGCACGGTCACACGCGAGCCCTGTTTGCCGATCACTTTCACTCGCTGACCGCTTTCCACAAAGTCACCCTCGGTGACCACGTCGACTAAAAAATCACCCACCTGCATCTTGCCACTTGGACGCAACGGTGAAACGGCTTCCCCGACGTCTCCTTCGTTGACGCGTTGCCAACCCGGAAGCAATGCAGGATTGCCGACGTCATCCATCGCTAGGGCGCCCGCGCCTTCAAGTGCAGGCGGTTTCAGCGTCAACCGGCTCAAACCAGGTATCTCGCCGATGTACTTGGACAAAAATAGCAACGCGACAACGAAGCCCATGAAGGCTGCCAGAACGGTCAACACATCATAGCCAAGCCCAATCCAACTCTCGCCATTCGCCGGCAGCACGACGCGTCGCGACGCCATCACCAGCGATCCAATCATCAAGCCGATACCACCCAGACCGGCAAAGCCAAAGCCCGGAATCACGAATAACTCACAACCGATGAAGACCAACCCAACCAGGAACAGGGTGACTTCCAACCACCCGGAAGTGCCACCCAAAAAACGGCTCCAGAAAAACAAACTGAAACACAACACACTGATCAGTCCCCCTACGCCAAGTCCCGGTGCACTTAATTCGACAGTCAAGCCAATCAATCCAATCGCGATCAACAAGAAAGTAACGAAGCCCGTGTTCAGCAAAAACACCATCGTGTCAGTCCACGTTCGCTCGATCTCGCGAATCGGTGACTGGACGCCTAGCACCTCCGCCAAGTCACTCTTGTCGCCCACCGTTTGCGTCGCCATGCCCAACTCGACGGCTCGCTCCCCGTTGGCGATGAAGAACATCTCTTTGCCTGCTTCGCGAACCGGTTTTCCTTTCAGCCAATCATCAACGTCCTTCAACGTTTCCCATTCCTTATCGGAAAAGTAACGCGTCTCTGCTGTCGTCTTGTGGGTCGCCTCGAAAACGACCATGTCCTTGTCCACCATTTTCTCGGCGAGTGCCAATGGTCGCCCCGTTGCTTTGGCCGTATCACGAACTTTCTGTGCCAGCACGCTTCGACTCTTCGCTTCGGTGTAGCGAAACGCGCCATCGGCTCCCATCACAATCTCGCCGGCATCCCCCATGCGCGCATCCGACAGCATGATGATCTTGTCGCACGCAAGCGAAATCAGAGCTGCACCGCTGATCGCATCTTTCTGAATGAACGCGACCGTCTCCACGTCCTTTGCATCCGCGATCATGTCCATCAACTCGAAAGTCACGTACGTGTATCCTCCGGGACTATGAATGTCCAGGATGATCACGTCCACGCCCGAGTCGACTGCATCCTGGAACTTGCGTTCCAGCAGAGCTCCGCTCAGCGGATTGATGTCCTCATGCAACGGAATCATCACAGCCGTTCGTTGAGGCTCAAGATGATTCAGAACTTGCGACCAACAAGGCGAAGAGATGCTGGCGTGCAACCACGCCACCATCAAGCACATCTTAAAAAGAATCGATCCGCGCATATTTGATTGAAATCCGAGTGTCTCAGTGAGCGAAACAGTGTCACGCCTATCGTCGTCCTGTCATCATTCTACTGTCTGATGGAAAGCTCTATCGGAAAAGGCACAAAACGGGGATCAAACCCGGCGCCAAAACGCTGGAAAAATCAGCACCAATACGCTGTAGACTTCCACTCGCCCGAGCATCATCAACCACACAAACAGCAGTTTGCTGCCTTGGCTGAACTGAGAGTAATTCTGTGTCGCTCCAACCACCCCCAATCCGGGACCAATGTTGTTCAACGTCGCAGCAACCGCACTGGCAGAATCCAATAGCTTCTCATCCAGCGTGCTGGTTGCAGAAATCCCATCCCCACCACTCCACGTGCTGTTCGGCTCGAACGTGATCAGCAGCAGCCAGGAGACGACAAAAAGAGCCATGATCATCGAAAAGTAGACCACGATGCCATGTGCAAGGTTCGGATCATCGACCGTCGTGCCCCCAATGCGCAATGATCGCACCACTCGTGGACGATGCGACTTTTCAATCTCTAGACGCAAGACCTTGTAGAACAAAATGTGTCGGATCACTTTCATCCCACCACCTGTACTTCCAGCACACCCGCCTACGAACATTAGCATCAGTAGGATTCCGCGGCCAAAGCTGTTCCAACGATCGAAGTCGGCCGTGCCGTAGCCGGTGGTGGTCAGAACCGACACGACCTGGAACAGACCATTTCGAGTCGAATCCGCTATCGTTCCGAATCCCGGATCACTTGCCCGCATGCCAAAAAAAATCACGCCGCTGGAAACCAGCAGAATGATTCCGATGTAGGTGCGAAACTCTGTATCCCGAAACAAAAGTCTGGGACCACCCAACAGAGTCAGATACATCAGCGTGAAGTTTGTACCAGCCAGAATCATGAACAGAATCGTGGTGTACTCAATCGTCGCGCTATCGAAATGTCCAAGACTCGCGTTGTAGGTACTGAACCCTCCAGTAGCCATCGTCCCAAACGCGTGGCACAGCGCGTCAAACAGGGTCATCCCTTCCACCATGTAAACGATCGTCAGGACCGCATTGAAAACCACGTAGATCGCAGCAAACACCAAAGCCGTGTGCTGCATCCGCGGCATGCTGCCTTCTTTGGTCGGCCCGGGCATTTCTGCGCGCATCATCGCCTTGCCGGCCGAACCTTGTCCCAAAATGGCAACGAACAAAACAACGATCCCCAGGCCACCCAGGAAATGTGTCCAGGACCGCCAAAACAGAATGCAATGTGGAACTGCGTCAGGTGACTCGAGATCCGTCAGAATCGTCGCGCCGGTCGTGCTGAAACCCGATTGCGATTCAAACATCGCTTCAATGAACGTCACGGGCGCGCCTTCGGTCAGCGTACTGCTCAGAAAGTAGGGCAAGGCACCCAGCACGGTCGCCAGCACCCAGCTGAGCCCAACGACTGCCATCGCCTCTTTCTGATACAGCCGGCCACGACTCTTTCGACCCAAAAACCGGAGAGCGCCGCCAGCCACCATGCAGACAGCCATGCTCTGCAACAAGGCGATCGCGCCATCGGTCTCGAAACTCGCTGCAGGTTCAAGGTGCGTCCGATTCGATATCTCAGGAAACGCGAACGGCAGGCTGAAGGACATCGACCCGCCAATCAAGAGGCAGACCGAACCAAGCACACGAAGAAGAAGCGGGAAATTCAAAGCTGATTGACTAAATGAAAACGGATCAAAACGTAGACGGCGAAAAGCTTAGCACGCCAACGCGACTTCCACTGCTGGACAACAGGCTGGGGAACCACCTGCATCAAATCCTCCTTTTGAAAGCCAATTGGCCTGATTATTGCATTGATCGTACTTCATGAGACGGCGGGATTTTCTCCGATTCCCTATTGGAGAGATTCTCGCAATCTGCGGTCGGTTGCTGGAGGCGGCAGCCGACCGCTCTTTCTCCCTTCTTGGCGAGATTCCAGCCGGATTGGTGGTGTATCGATCCGTCACACCTCCGCCGATGTGTCGCTTCTGCTCGATTTCGCCCGACAATCGTTGTACGATTCTGCCGTAGTGTTTTGCCTCAGTGTCTGATTTCGTCACGAGGATGCAGTCCCCCACCGTTTTGAAAAGAACAGGACCTGGTTTGTGCGGTCGATTTGCTTTGCGTGCCCCGGCGGCCGATTGGTGCCAACTCTTTCTCCCTGAGATAGAGCCAGAGAATCTTCCAGCGCATTTCCACGAGGATCCACCGCGATACAACATCGCACCGACCCAAACGGTCACTTGCATTCGCCGAGAATCCAGCGATTCATCCCGCTCTGCCTTCAAGACGCGTTGGGGCCTCTTGCCATCCTGGGCAAAGGAACTGTCGATCGGCAATCGCATGATCAACGCACGTGGCGAAACGATCGACAGCAAACCTTCGTTTCGCAAGGCATTCGCGACTCGCCGATGCCTGATCCTCATGGATGGGTACTACGAGTGGAAAAAGGTCGCCGACGGCAAACAACCCTATTTGATTGAATCGGCAAACAACGGGCTGCTCGCCATGGCTGGACTCTGGGAAGAAAACTCCAGGGTTGCCAACACACCAATTCAGACTTGCACGATCATCACGACCAACGCCAACCAAACCACCTCCGGACTTCATCATCGGATGCCGGTCTTCTTGGATCCGTCCAACTACGACCAATGGTTGGATCCAGGATTTCAGGACCCAGGACCGTTGAAAGCCTTGCTGAAACCAGCCAGCGAAGACCTGCTGCAAATGCGTGCGGTCTCGCGACGAGTCAACAGCCCCAAGCATGATGACGCGGACTGCTTACTTGACGATCCGAAAATCAAATAGGCGTTCGATTCGACCGCCTCAAGGTTCTCGACCAGACAAACGTCGCGGCCTCTTGAACGCACCTTTGGTGATGCTCTTGAACGGGAGGATCGTTTGCGCGATGAAAGTTTGGGGATACTCGTCAATTCCGTCGAATCCAAGTCGCAACTGCGATGTATCGACACTCTCGTCGTGCAGATACGCCGTTCCAAACAGTTTGACACCAGACGCCACCTCAGACACACTGTCTGTTATTCAATTGGCGTTAGAACTTACGCAGGCTGAACAGAAAGAAAACTGATGCGAATTCGATTGAGTGCGATCACATGTTGCGTATTGCTTTTTGCATCAACGGCAGTTGTTTCGGCGCAAGAAGCAGCACCGAAAGAAACCGAACAACGCAATTGGACGCCTGACATTCTGGCGAGCGTCGATGCGTTTCGGGTCTACGCGGATGATCGGGAACTGGAGCCGCTTCAAGTCGTTCAGGCGTACCAGTGGGCCAACCCCGCACGCCCGAAGGTTCGCGGCGAACGGCTTTGCCTCCTTTACATTCATCAGGGACGCCCGGTCGCGAGTCGCAAGATCTATCCCACAGGTCGATCCATGGTTCATGCTTTCATCAGCATGACGGATCAACCGATCATTTGCCGCGCTGTACCAGATGAAGATGCGGACAAGAGCGAGCGTGGCAATGTCGTTTGGTCTCCCTCTCCAGCAGGCGTTGAGTTCAAGCCTGTAAGTGAGGCTCAGCCCCCACGTACCACAGCATCGACGCGTCGCATTCAGATGAAATCCATCGCGCGTGAATTCACGGCAGAAACAAGTCAAGTAGAAGTCGATCGTCAGAAGGCTACTCCCATGCTGCGTCTGCTACCGACGCCGTTGTATCGCTACGAAATCGAAGACGACGGCAAAGACGGCTTGGTCGACGGCGCCACATTCTGCTTTGTCGTCGGTGGCGGCAATCCTCAAGCGATGCTGCTGATCGAGGCCGTGCGGGAAAAAGGAAAACTCCGTTGGCAGTACGGTTTTTCCAGACGAACTGATGCAAAACTCAAAGCGTTTCATCGTGGTTTGGAAGTCTGGCAAACGACGCACGTTCCTCGTGGCCAAATGATCTCCAACTCCCCATTTTTCAAGACCACCAGTCCTGTGCAATGATCACGCTCTCTGACTGCTGCTTATTCGCAGTGCTGAGATTCTAGCTGGCATGCAAATTCATGCTGCTCCGTACAACATTCGCTCCAAGCGATCCAGAGTGGTCACCATTTGGTTCCATTCGGTCACCACCTCCAAGGTTGGCATGGTGTTCGCGTCCTCGCGGTCGAATCCTTGCTCACTGACTTTGACCTTTGCAGAGAGGACGGCCACACCTCCTTCGCTGGCCTTATCGCTCTTGGCCTGAGGCGAATCCTCGGAGTGGTCTTCAATCGGCAACACTTGCTGCATGGCTTGATGAACGGCCCACAACGCAGCCTTGCGGCTCGACTCAGCTTGAACGATGGTTCGCATGGTGCCTGATTGAACGTAGTACTTAGACATATCTTGTGTCTCCGAGGTGAAGTGTGATGGATGCTTTCGAGTCCACTCCCGTGGCATGATTTGTATCGCGGGCTTGCGGACACGTTTGGTCAGGCCCCGGAAAACACGGCAATCATGTGGCGTACCGAAGCCCTGCAACTCTTTGGAGTCGGCACAATCGCTACAGCCTGCTACCTTACAATCCTTGATGCCAAGGCCCCGATTCGCCCGTACCACCCTGCCCTTCTTCGAATGTCTACACCATGAAACTCACTCATCACGGAGCCCATGAAGGCGTGACCGGTTCGTGTCACCAACTGTTTTGGCAACGTGATCAGAGCCTGCTAGTTGACTGCGGAATTTTTCAAGGCAATGAGGCTCTCAAACATCCCAACCCAGAAATCAACTTTCCCATCAACACCCTGCAATGCATGCTGCTAACGCATGTGCACGTGGATCATGTTGGGCGACTACCCTATCTGTTGGCAAAGGGATTCGATAAGCCGATCTACTGCAGCGGGCCAACTGCCCGATTGCTTCCAATGGTCATGGAGGATTCGCTGAAGATTGGTTTCACGCGCAGCCGCAAGCTGATCAAGAAGTTTGTGAAGCACATTCACAAACTGCTACGACCGCTGTCCTATCACACTTGGCATCCTATCGAGAGTGGCCTGAGAATCCGATTGCGTCCCGCGGGGCACGTGCTTGGATCGACGATTTTCGAGGTCGAACTCCCGAGTGGCGAAACCGTTGTCTTTACTGGCGATATCGGCTCAGGCCATGATCCGCTACTACGCAAAGCGACGAGCCCTCCCAAAGCAGACTTGCTGGTGATGGAGAGCACTTATGGCGACAAACTGCATCCCAATGAGCTGGACCGTGAGAAAACCCTCGAGACTCTCTTGCGAAAGACGCTTGAGGACAAGGGTGTCACTATCATTCCCGCCTTCAGTCTCGGTCGCACGCAAGCGTTGCTGTACGAGATGAACGGGATCTTCGAGCGGATCCAAAAGACAGAGGGACGATCGTTGATGAAGCAGATCGACGTGATCGTTGATTCACCGCTCGCCTCTCGGTTCACTGATCTGTACGACAACATGCAAGAGTACTGGAACGAAGAAGCCCAGCACTTGATGCGAACGGACGACCAGCCACTTGTATTCGAGAATTTGACGACGGTGGGCGATCACCGCGAACACCGTGACACGCTTGACTACTTAGCCGAACGGAAGTTGCCCGCGATCGTGATCGCGGGAAGTGGAATGTGCACGGGAGGTCGCGTCGTCAACTATCTGAAACGATTCCTGAGTGAACCGTCAGCCGATGTTGTGTTTGTCGGATTCCAGGCCAGCGGAACACCGGGCAACTACATCAGCCGCGGCAGTCCTTGGGTGCGAATCGACGGACGAAAGTACGAGATCGCTGCCGACATCCATCGCATTCAAGGCTATTCGGCTCACGGCGACCAAGCTGACTTGATTGACTTCGTGCAACAGATGCAGGAACCTCCCAAAGAAATCCGGTTGGTCCACGGAGAATATCAGCCAAAACAAACCTTGGCAGAAAAGTTGACGGAAAACGGGATGACCGTGATCTAACCAGATCAAATGCTACAAAAGCTGACAGAGAGAGAAAGAGTGGAACAAGAAGTATTCGATGTCGTTGTCGTGGGCGCGGGCTTGTCCGGCCTTGCGTGCAGCGTGCTATTAGCCGAAGCCGGCAAGACAGTCGCGGTGCTGGACGCCTCCGACCGTGTCGGTGGACGAGTCAGAACGGACGTTGTCGATGGGTACTCGCTCGACCGCGGCTTTCAGGTTTTGTTGACAGCCTATCCAGCGTGCCAACGATTGCTCGACTACAAAGCGTTGCGTTTGCGAGCCTTTGAACCTGGAGCCTTGATTCGTAACCAGGGGAAGTTCGCCGAACTGGGTGACCCCTGGCGACGCCCGTCTCGTGCGCTCGCCACCGCTTTCAGTCCCGTTGGCACACTGGGAGACAAACTGCGGATCGCAAAGTTGCGGCGCACAAGTTCTTCGGGAACCCTGGAAGAGCTGTATGCTCGTGCCTCACAGCCCGCACTGCAGAGGCTTCAATCAGAGGGTTTTTCGCAGCAGATGATCGACGAGTTCTTTCGCCCCTTCTTGGGTGGCGTCTTCCTGGACGAGTCACTCGGAATTTCAAGTCGAATGCTGGAGTTTGTCTTTCGAATGTTTGCCTCTGGTGACATCGCGATTCCGGCTGATGGCATGGCGGCGATTCCCACGCAAATGGCGACTCGATTGCCTCGCGGAACGATTCGACTGAATCAACCGGTCAACCAGATCGACGGAAAGACGCTCCACCTCGCAAGTGGAGAACGGATCGCCGCCCGCCAACTCGTGATCGCCACAGAGAGTCATGCTGCCGCCAAACTTCTCGGCTTGGAAACACTCCAAACTGGCTGGAACCGAACGACCAACCTTTACTTCGCCGCCGACGCAGCACCCGACACTCGCAAGTCGCTCATTCTGCGCGGCGATGAGTCTGGCCCCGTTCAAACCGCGACCGTGATCAGCAACATTGCCCCTGAGTATGCGCCAGCTGGAAAATCGCTGGTCTCCGTCAGCCTAAGTCCGAAAAATGATTTTGATCCGAGCAGCGAGGAACCCGCCTCTGGAGTTCGAGAGCAGCTCGCGACATGGTTTGGCGAGTCTGTTCATCAATGGCGTGAGCTAGCACGCTATGACATTCCTTACAGCTTGCCTCATAGCCAACTCGATCCCGTTCTAGGTTCCGTTCGGGCTGCGGACTTCGGCGGTCAAACCGATACGTTCATCTGCGGCGACCATTGCGAAACGCCCAGCATTCAGGGCGCGATGAACAGCGGCATTCGAGTGGCCGAAACGATCCTCGCAACCTAGCCCCTTCATAAGCACAACCGCTGACGAGAAACTCTCGCCAGCGGCTGCGATACCAATTCATTCTTCGATGCGAGTTTTAGTTGTTGTTGAAGTTGTTGCCAAAGTTGTATGAACCACTGACAGGAACGACGCCATAGATTCCTTCGGTAAAGACCTGTCGAACGAAGTTGTCAAACAGTCGGATCGGTGTGCTTGGCAAGATGATGACATCGCCATCGCGAATCCAGATCTCATCCGCAGGATGGGCTTCGCGACCCAAGATTGCTCCGCGAAGATCCAGTAGCGTCGACAGCAACTCCCAGTTATCTCCCCGGCGGAAGACGACCACTTGCCGTAGGTTCGCGCCAGGAACGTGACCACCTGCCATAGCGATTGCACCAAGCACAGTCGTTGGCGTGTTTCCGAGATTGAAGCGACCCGGCTGCGTCACTTCACCAAGCACAAAGATATTGTGCGGGGCTTGCGTTTGCAGCGACGGCTCCACTTCCAATCCACCGACAGTCTCGTCGTACCGAATGTTGATCTCTTGCTTCAGCTCGCTCAGAGTCAAACCTTGAGCTTGCACACTGCCAACGCGTGGCAAACGAATCTCGCCCGAAGGCGTGATGGTTTGTGCAATCTGTTGCGGATCGAATCCACCAGCACCACTGATTGCTTCGCGAACTTGACGGGCTGCCGTTCCCGTGTTGACGGGCGTTACGTCGATGGCTGGCTCGGGATAGAACTCTTCGTATCGCTCTTCCAAGACTTCGCGAAGTTGATCAACAGTTTGACCAGCAGCATGTACTTGTCCAATCAAGCGAAGCGTGATCGTTCCGTCAGGCTGAATCACCAAACCCTTTTCCAAACTTCCACGAGTCAGTTCTTCATCAGCCTCTGACTCGATCAACAGTTCGTCGCCAACCACCAATCGGTAGGCGCCCTCGCTCTTCAGACCGGTCAAGAGAAACATCAGTTGGATCGTGTCACCGGTTCGCAAACGGTACTCCGGCACGCGATGTGTTCGAGCTGGCCCGGCATACTCGCCTGCCCCGTACTCGCTGAATGGAGCGTTATAAGGGCATTGCCAACACTGGCAATCCTTCTTGCCGCAAGGTCCAATCCCGTGCTTCATGCCGAAGCCGCCAATCAATCCCTCGCCGTCACGATCGACGCAAGTCAGGCACTTCCCACAGTTGCAATCCTCAGTCACGATCGGATGCGAAACTTGACTGATTCGACTCTTCGTCTCGTCGAAATTTGCGTCAGTAGGATGAAATCCGTACGCAGGAAAAACCGTGAATCGAGGCTTCTCACTCGCTTCGCCTTCTTCAGCGTCCTCACTGCTTTCCGTTTCCAGATCAATGTTTGGATCAGCGAAAGCAGCCTTGGGCGCATCAGGAACCAGTTCGTCCTGTTCGTCCGCACGGACGAGAGATGTTGTGCTGGCAAACACAAATACCAGTGCCAGTATCCGGCCTATCGAGTTTGGGTTAGTTATCAACATCTCGTTTCTCGCAGTTTCAAGACACTTACAAGTGAGTCTTTTGGGAAGAAAATGAATCGGTTTTGGATTGGATTGAAATCGATCGCTGTTAACGTCGACTGAATGGGAACAACGTCCGCAGACTGACGCGCTGAGGCGTCTTCTGCTCGGGAGTAACTTTTTTCGGCTCAACTGGCCGCGTCTTCGCTGGAATTGTCGCTGGGTTCGGGCGGTGAGTTGCAGCGAATGCGGCAGGCGACAATTTCTGCACTCGCAGATCACTGGGCAGCGTGTTGCTACGCAGCGCGGCATTGCAAATGCGTGCTGTATCGGCATCACCCATGCGCCGTGAAGCCTCTAGAAGCTTTTGATAGGAACTTCGTGTGGGTTGTAAATCGATGCTCTTCTTCAGTGCCCAGCAGGCTGGCCCTGCCAAACCTTGCTGCAAGAAAGTAAGCCCTAACGCGTCAAACGCTTGTCCATTTTGATCGTCGATCTCAATCGCCGATCGCTGGAGCATCACAGCCACAGCAGCAGAGTGTGTCACGTTCTCGGTGGAGACAAGCTTTTCAATCTGCCCAAGTAGCACCAAAGCGTTGCTTGCTTCACGACTGCCTGCCGATGCGAGCACCAAATTTTCGCGTGCAACCACCAAGTAAGCTTCTGTCGCTTCGATTGCGGACAGATTCTCCAGTTCTTGATCTTTCAACACGGAGGTCTCATGCACAGTCACCATCCGTTTCATCGCACGTTGATCGATGGAACCGAACCGCCCACAGAAGTCCTCTGCTTCACGAATCGAATCCAAGGCAACGTCCAACGCTTTGGAGTGCGTGTTACCGCCGACTCTTGCATCTTGCATCGCGACGATCGACCGAAGTGCGTCCAATGCATACTTTTGTGCTGAATGTGTTGCCTGTTTCTGCAAGCGTGCCTTGGCGGTATGCAAGGCCTCGCGAGCTTGCTTGTGAAGGCGTGTCGCGTGAATCGATGCCCCCGGAGAATTTTCTTGCCTTGCGATTCTCAATTCATCTTCGAGACGAACGGGTGCGTTTGCCCGTTTTTTGTTGAGAGCCTGCAGGCTCGGTGGAACCGTTTCCAACTTAGGTGTGACGGCATCGCTAGCTAGCGTCTTTGAGTCAACTTCCGGGCTTTTTGCCAGTTTTTCTTCCGGAACTTCGATCTCTGATGGTTTTGGCAGAACTGGAACGATGGGCTTGGCGACTTCGATACTCGCGACGTCTTCGCTCGGCAAAACTCGCTTCTTGTTCGTCGCGATTTGCTTCTCGACGTCCAATCGGTTGACCTCCGGTGCTGGAGCCACGTCAACCGTATCGACAGGATTCTTGACCTCTGGCACAGGAATCAATTTGGTACGCTGCTTGATCAACTGTGCCAAATTCGATGATTGCTCACTGGAAGCGACTGGTGACTCCACCGGTTGAACGGAATCAGTGGCGACTTCGATCTTGGCAATGTCTCGAATCGTTTCGTTGGTAACGTCAGCTTCTTTGACAGCTTCCTTGACCACGGGCACTGGAGTCGATTTCGTACGCTCCTTGATCAACTGTGCAAGACTCGATGGTTTCTCATCGGGCTTGACTGGTTGTTTGGCAGAATCGATCGAACCGACCTTGCCGTCCGTTTTGGCAACTTCCTGTAGTGGCTCTGGCGGCACTTCCAGCAGCTTCAACTTTCCCCGAACGATGATCGGCTTCAGAGCCGCAATGGCTGATTGTTCTGCGGGCCGATCAACTTTGGATGCCTTGGTCGAATCGATTTGTGCAGGTGGGGCAGGAATCTGTAGCCGCTTTGCGACTGGCTTTTGAACGACTTTGACAACCGGCTCTTGCTTTGTGACTGGTTTTGGACTCGCTTGCTTGGTTACCTCTGCTTCCTCCCAGCCCTTTGAGAGCAGGTTTTTGAAGGAACTGGTGGCAGGTTCTTCTGCACCAGAGACGGAGGTCGAGCACGCAATCAGTGCGGCAAGTGCGAATCGACGTGTGAAACGTCGGCTGCGGCTTAGCTCATCCATGAGATCAATCGCTTTTGAGAATATGTTGCTTCCTCACAGGCCACTTCCGTATGGCAATGTTTGGGGCATCTGGATGTTAGCATCGACCAGGCTGCCGGCCGCCGGTCATCCGAAGTAGGCTGCAATTCCCTCGACTGCGAGACGGTGGTTTCAAATGCGACACGATCCGGTCTTACGTGAGAACACGCGCATACGCGACAAGCCAACTGCGCGGATCGACTGGCACAAACTGAATGTCACAATGAATTCAGACCGCTCAAGCGTTGCGATCGACAGATCACCGGCCAGTCAAACTATGATGATTCTGTCGAATACGCCGGCACGCTCTCGAGCGGAACGGCCATGTGGTTTGGTCGCGTCGTCCCCTGATGCACTTCAAGCACACCTGGATCCAAGAGATCACATACCGAGGAGTTGCTCCCCAAGGCAACCTTCCCTCGTGTTGGTTGCTGATCGGCCGCTTACCAATTCGCGCTCCGAAGTGTCGAAACGGGCAGTATTGAATTGTGTCATAATGATCACGTGGCGAAATGAACGACTCACACCTACGGTTCTGCTTCAACGATATGAGATACGCATTCCTTGTTATTGCATTAGCGGTGGCGCTGCCTGCCTTTGCCGAAAATGTTAGCTATGACCTGATCATCGTCGCTGGCCAATCCAATGCCGTTGGCTTCGACGCAAAACCTAGCGAGCTGCCGATCGATTCCAACGACGAGCGTGTTCTGTTGTGGTGGAAGTCGGGTGATCCACCGCCAGATCAACACGACTCCAGCAGCTCCAATGCTTGGACGAAACTCCAACCCCAATCGTTGGGTCACCCCGCACCCAAGAACAGTTCCAAACGTCAATACGGCAACTTCGCGCAGGCAGAAGGTGGATTCGGACCGGAGATCGGATTCGCGCGGCAGCTCTTAGAAGAGCAACCCTCTCGAAAAGTCGCGATCTTGAAGGTCGCATTCTCTGGGACCAGCATTACCAGAGATTGGGACCCTGCAAAACGTGATGTCGCGGATTCTTGCTACCGAGCATTCCTGACCGAATGGAAGAAGGCAAAACAAGCGGCGACAGAGAAGAACATCACACTCCGCCCCAGAGCATTGCTCTGGGTGCAAGGCGAAAGCGATGCGACCGCAAACAATGCTCCTCGCTACGATACCGATCTCACCAAGCTGATCGCGGCTTTTCGAGAGGACACGGAAGCTCCAGAGTTGACGGCATTGCTTGCCGTCAACACCCACTTTGGAAACGACAACAACGCATTCATACCGGCAATTGTCGAAGCGCAAGAAAAAGTCGCTGCAGCAGATTCAAATGCCGAATACATCGACACGTCTTCGGCGCCGATCGCAAACGCTGCTCACTACAACACTGAAGGCACGCTTCAAGTCGGACGGCTGTTCGCCAAGTCGTTGCTTGAGAGGGAATCTGCGACGAAGACCAGAGCGGCAAGCCGATCACGCCAGCCTCCCAACATCATCTGCGTCTTCATTGACGACATGGGCTATTCAGATTTTTCGTGCTTTGGTGGTACGGTTCAAACTCAGCATGTTGACCAGCTTGCTTCAGAGGGAATCAAGTTCACTCACTTCTACGTCAATTCCCCGATCTGCTCGCCCTCACGCGTTGCGTTGACGACTGGCCAGTATCCTCATCGTTGGCGCATCACCTCGTTTCTCAACAACCGCAAGGACAACAAGAAGCGAGGAATGGCACAGTGGCTTGACCCCAAGGCGCCCACGCTTGCGCGGCAACTTCAGCACCAAGGGTATGCGACAGGACATTTCGGCAAATGGCATATGGGTGGCCAGCGTGATGTGGATGAAGCTCCACCGATCAGCGACTACGGGTTCGACCAGAGCCTGACCAACTTTGAGGGCATGGGCGCAAAACTGCTGCCGCTGACACTGAAGCCAGGGCAGAACAAAAACGAACCAGGCCGCATTTGGGCCAACGCCGAGCGTTTGGGCAAACCCTTCACGTGGATGCAGCGATCAGAAATCACGACGGGGTTTGTCGATGCCGCGTTGTCGTTTGTCGATCAGTCAGCCAAATCACAGAAACCATTTTTCATCAACCTCTGGCCCGACGACGTCCACGGTCCTTGGTGGCCGCCGCTTGACAAATGGGGCAATGACAAACGCGCCCTCTATCAGGGCGTGCTCGATTCCATGGACGAACAACTCGCGCGTCTCTTCGATCGTGTTCGCAACGACAAGAAACTGCGTGACAATACAATCATCACGGTTTGTTCCGACAATGGCCACGAACCGGGTGCTGGAACATCGAGACCGTTTCGCGGCGCGAAGACATGGCTTTATGAGGGTGGCATTCGATCGCCATTGATCGTTTGGGCACCCGGCCTCATGAACGATGACCTCGCAGGTTCGACTAATGATGAGTCCATCTTCAGCGCCATCGATTTGAATCGGTCTCTCTATACCATCGCGGGAACTCAACCAACTGAGCCCCTGGATGGCGAAGATCTCAGTCAAACCATTCTCGGTAAAAGACGGGCCAGTCGCGCAAAACCCATTTTCTGGCGGCGGCCACCGGATCGGCCAGGGTTCGGCCACGGATACGAAGAAGACAACCCGGATCTAGCTGTCCGTGATGACCAATGGAAGTACCTCGTCAACATTGACGGAAGCGATCCACAACTTTACGACGTGGTCAAAGACCCTTCGGAGTCCAGGAACTTAGCCAACCAGCATCCTCAGATCGTCAAACAACTCGACGACGCGGTTCGCGTATGGAACGTCAAAATGCCGGTCGACGGTAGCCATCCTGACTACTCCAAAACGGGATCTCTTCCAGACGACCAGTTCATCAACCCGATCGGTGAAGGCGCCGACCCCTGGATCATCCGCGATCCCAAATCCGATCGATACCTGTGGTGCCTTTCGGACGGCAATCGCGCGATCTCGATTCATTCCAGCAATCGCCTCACTTCACTTGGGAGCAAACACATCGTCTGGAGAGCACCCGACAGCGGCCCTTACTCCCAAGAAGTCTGGGCACCTGAGCTGCACTTTCTCGACGGCAAGTGGATCATCTACTTCGCCGCATCCGACGGCAACAACAAGAACCACTTAGCTTATGCGCTCGAATCCAAATCCGACGACCCGCTAGGCGAATACGAGTTGCGCGGTCCGTTCGCGACTGGAGAATCCGAAGAACAAAACCTGTGGGCCATCGACATGACACCGCTGGAGCACAAGGGAAAGCGATACGCGATTTGGTCCGGCTGGGACGCGCCCGATTCTGATCGACAGTTCTTGTACATCGCGGAAATGACTTCACCAACGAAACTCGCCAGTCAACGGGTCCGACTCTGCAGCAACGACGACCACCCCTGGGAGTTCACTGACAAAGGGGGGAAAGGACGCGGCCTGAACGAAGCCCCGCAAGTGCTCCAATCTGCCGACAGGACATTCTTGACCTACTCGTGCGGTGCATCCTGGCTGCCCACGTACAAGCTGGGTCTGTTGGAGTTGGTGGGTGACAACCCGTTGGATCCCGGTTCCTGGGAGAAGCATCGCTCGCCCGTTTTCCAATCCACAAAAGAAACCGTTGGTGTCGGGCACTCCTGCTTCGTTCATTCCGCTGACGCCACCGATTGGTGGCATATTTTCCACGCCAAGATCGATTCGAAACCTGGTTGGCGACGAGCCATCTTCGCACAGCCTTTCAAGTTCAACGCCAAGAACGGATTTCCCCAGCTTCAGAAACCAACCGCAACTGGTCAGCCTCTACCGCGCCCCGCAGGTGACAAGCTGTCGCGTTTGAAAACCCCCTTCGTCTCGGATCTGAAGTCTGGATACAACTACTATGGACATCACCAATTCTATGACCTCACCTCAGACGGCTTGCTCTTAGGCAGTGTTCCTGTCAACCCAATCAACGCCTATCGTACGGGAGAGAAAATTGTCCTGGATGCTCTCGCGCCAGACGATTTCTCCGCTTCTGTGATGATCGACTTCGCTGGCAACACCAAGGGTCGCGGCGCAGGAATGCTCTTCCGAGTCACCGGGGCATCGGTTGGCTATGATGCTCATCGCGGCTATTTCGTTGCCGTCAAACCTAGTCAAAACGCTGTCTTGTTCGGCAAGATGGATGGCGGCAGCTGGCAAGAATTGAAACGTGTTGACCAGACGCTCGATGCGACGAAGAAGCAGCATCTTCAGATCACCGCGCGCGGACCAGACTTTACCGTTTCCCTGAATGGAAAACCGATCCTCTCGCAGCGTGACGGCACTTACCAGCGGGGAACCATTGGGCTCCGTGTCGTCGATATCCCTGCCACTTTTCGTGACCTGAAGATCACGTCGCTCGAATCCTCAGCCCCCTGAACGCTCAGCGGACCGCTTGACTTTAGACATGGCGCCTCCCCGGTGACCGATGTCTCCGCGATCATGGTCACGCGCATTCACATCAACCAACGCGCCGGCGAAAGTTCCGATGCCTCAGTGAGTCATCAGCCTTACACGACAAATCAAGCACGCTTCATTTGGAAGTCAGATCGCGAACGCGAACATCTCTCCAACGCACTTGGAAAGGGCCTTGGTCCTTGCCAATACCGTGAACTTGTAAGCCAATGAAGCCCGTTTTACTGGATTCCGCATCGAGTAAATCCTCAATCGCTTTCCCATTGATCCAGGTTTGAAGTCGATCACCTTTCGCTCGCACGGTGTATCGATTCCACTCGCCATTGTTGTAAGCGTCTTTGATTGGCTGTGTTTTGCTGATCCAATTCCTGCCGGTTGCTTCACCATAGATATAGCCGCTTTCGCCAGGGGTGGACTCAATCTCGACTTGTGGGCCGTGGACACGACCGTTTTGAAAGCTCTCTTTGCTAAGCGAGCGGATTTGCACACCGCTGTTGAGGCCTTGATCAACATTGACTTCAAACGTCAGCTCGAAATCTCCATAACTCTTGTCGGTGCAGAGAAAAGAGTTGGGGCTTCCCTCGGCAGTCTTTCCAATGATCACGCCATTCTCCACACGATAGGTTGCTGTTCCATTTTTTTGGGTCCAACCCTTCAGATCGGTTCCGTTGAAGACTTGCTCCCAACCCTCACCATCGATGTCAGGAATCCGACTTAGAAGATCGGGCTTGATCTGACCTGGATCTCGCAGTGTCGGCTCGTCACCGGAACTCAAGGACGGATCGACTGGAGACTTCACGTCGCCATGAGCCGCCCACTCGGTCCCTCGCTGAAGCGTGACCTGAAATGCAACACCTTGCATTGCCGACTTATCATGACCCAACGTCGTATGAAAAACTCGCCCTTCGCCGAATTGGACCGTCATCAACAATGGCTCGTGCTCCCCAGTTCCGCCGGTCGTAGGATTGCTGAACCCCGTCGCCAAAACATGCATGTTCAGCGCCGGCCCTCGTAGCTTTCCGTAGAGTTCGTCGACCGTTTGCATGAAGTCGCCAGGCAATCCGCGTGTGATGGGATGATCGCTGTCACGAACCACCACCAGGAAAGGAACTCGTTTGCCATGCGAGCCACCGCGTCCTGGTGATGAGTCTCGAGTGAAGCGTTTTAGCTCCTCTTTCCAACGAACATAGGGACCATCCTTTTCATTTCGTCCGCCCCAGCCTCCGACTCCGATCATCCGATTGTAGGCCTCCCATTTCGGAAACGAATTGTCCGCGGCATGAACACTCACGAAGCCGCCACCTTCGGCCACATACTTCGCAAATGCCTGCTGGGTCTTCTCACTCCAAGATTCACCGTTGTAGTTGGAAACAACGACATCGTGTTTGGAAAACTCCGGATCGAATGAGCCCATGTCGCCGCCTTTGGCTGGCGCGGTAGCGACAGATACTTCAAAACGTCCGGTTCCCTCCAGAGTCTGCTTGATCAGCGGAGTCGTTTCTTGCCACTTATGGTTGTTCTGACCGTCAATCAGAAGTACGGAGATCGGCGCCGTTTCGGCGGCCAAAGTCATCGGACTGTTCGCAACCAACAACACGAACGCAGAAAGCAGAATCGACGATTTCATAGATTTGGCGGGGATCACAAGCGGAAGATGCAAGGGAATGTTGGTAGGGGCTGACACCAGATCATTCACTTGGTGGGGATGATGGAAATCCATTCTATCAGCTTTGCTTGCCAATGATTAACGCCAATGTTTGCTCGATCAGTCATTTTCAGTTGACTGCGCTTCTAACGCAGGCCGATCGCTTCTAAGATGCCAGAGTCTTAACAGGAGTTTTCCATGCCAGAGTTTCCCCGCGGTCCGTTCCCCGCGACAAGAATGCGACGTGCTCGCCAACACAACTGGTCACGTCGCTTAGTCACCGAATCTAGCCTCAGTTCTGACGACTTGATTTGGCCAATCTTTGTCTTTGATGGACAGGGTCGACAAAGCGTGGACAGTTTGCCTGGCGTGGACAGACTAGGAACAGATGAAATCGCTCGCGCCGCGGCAACCGCTTGCGAACTCGGCCTGCCGGCGATCGCGATCTTCCCTGCGACAGAGTCCGAATTGAAGACCGAGGACGCGAGGGAAGCCATCAATCCAGACAACCTTGTTTGTCGTACTGTGGCTGCCATCAAACAAGAGGTGGGCGATTCTCTTGGCGTGATTTGCGATGTGGCCTTGGATCCTTATAGCAGTCATGGCCAGGACGGCTTGGTGCGCGACGGAGATGTCATCAACGACGAAACGGTAGAAGTGCTTTGCCAACAAGCAATCGTGCAAGCGAACGCAGGCTGTGACGTGATTGCACCCAGCGACATGATGGACGGACGCATTGGCGCGATCCGCCAGGCTTTGGACAGCGTCAATCACCAGAACGTGCAAATCATGTCCTACGCTGCGAAGTACGCCAGTGCGTTCTATGGGCCGTTTCGCGACGCGGTCGGTTCTGCTTCCAACTTGGGTGGCAGCGGCAAGCACACCTATCAGCAGTCTCCAGCCCAGTCCGATGAAGCGATGCACGAAGTCGCCCTGGATTTGGCCGAGGGTGCCGACAGCGTTATGGTGAAACCCGGGATGCCGTACTTGGATATTGTCCACCGGGTCAAATCAACCTTCGCTGTTCCTACGTTTGCTTATCAAGTCAGCGGTGAATACGCGATGCTGTCCGCCGCTGCAGAGCGTGGCTGGCTCGATCGTCGCCAGACCGTGCTGGAAAGCCTGCTTTCTTTCAAACGTGCCGGCGCCGATGGCATCCTGACTTACTTTGCTGCCGAAGTCGCCACTTGGCTTGCCGAGTGACTCCAATCTCAAGGATTCCTGCAACGTGAATGAAACACACGACCTGTCAGCATTAGAAGAACTAGCGAGCGAAAAGTTTGCCTGGCACTGGGAACCGACTCAGATCGCTGGCGAGGACCGAAGACTTGCGGTTGCATCGGATCCCGATGGAATGTTGATCGACGCATGTCAGCGACAGGATGCTGGCGAGACAGGTGTCATCGATCCTTTTTGGGCAACGACCTGGCGTGCGGCCTCCGGTCTCGATCGGTACCTTGATCGGCTCGACTTGCGTGATGTGCGTGTTTTGGAACTCGGCTGCGGAACGGGTCACGCTGGGCTCGCTGCAGCGCATCGCGGAGGACTCGTCGCGTTAACCGACGGGGTCACCGACCCGCTTCTATTGGTTCGAATGAGCACCTACGAAGTTCGCCAGCGATGCCAGGTTCAACAGCTTCGATTCGGAACCGATCGCCTTGACCAGCCGCGGTTTCCAATCATTCTCGGAAGCGACGTGACCTATCTCCGAGAGATCTGGCCAAAGCTGGACACTTGCCTGCGAGACCATCTTGCTCCAGGGGGACTGGTTCTGCTCAGTGATCCGTGTCGAATCATCGCCAATGAATTTCGTGGCTGGATCCAGGACCGTGGATGGAATTATTGCGAGAAGATGATTCCGCTTGAAGATGATCCAAAGCACCCCATTCGAATCATGGAACTCCGGAACCCGAGCGAATGAGCGATTGCTAGTTCGTCGCAAGCACCGAATCAGGAAACGCCTGGGCTGCAGGATCTTGGCGCGACTGCAGTGTTGCCCCGATCTCATAGCACTTACTGGTGATTCTGCGTGCTCGCACGACCTTCAATTGGACCCAGAATGTTGGCAGCAAGATCCGCAGCTCTTCTTCGGGGTAGATTTCGAAGGGCGACAGAAAGCCAGATCCCATACGTGAGAAATCACGGGTATAGATTCCGAAAGGCCCTTCCCCGCGTGGACAGAATGGAAGTGTTTTGTCAAACCACAAAACGCCATGCGTGCGTATCTTCAGGCGTTTGTTGTTGCGTTCATCCTCAGCAAACGACATGACCTCGCCGCGCTGATCGAAGTAGTCAGACCACTCGACAGGCAGTTCGATACTCCAATCAACGGACTGGATTAGCTTGCCAAGTTGCGCTGAATAATCGATTTCCAACACGCCAATATCTCCGGGTCGAATGCTGTTCCACTGTCACGCTGTTGCAACACCAACGCTTTGCTCCTCGGCATCGGTGTGCGGTAAGGACGCTGACTTGTCAGTGCCTCGTATACATCAACCACGGCACATAACTTGGCCCAAGGGTGAATGTCCGAATCGACACATCCAACTGGATATCCTTTTCCATCGAGTCGCTCGTGATGCTGATATGCCATCATCAACTGGCCGTCCGTCAAATCTTCGCGATGAGCCAGCTTGCGAAATCCGAGCAATGGATGCATTCTGATTCGGCGAAACTCGTTTTCGTCCAGCTTGCCTGGCTTGCAAAGAATCTCTTCTTCGATTTCCAACTTCCCCAGGTCATGAAGTAGACCACCTGTGGTGATCTTCATGATGTCTTCCTTGGAGTAGCCAAGCTCGCCCGCCAAGATTCCGCAATAGAATGCGACATTGGCGGAGTGTGTGAACGTCGCGTAGTCGTGATGCAAAACACGGAACAAGTCGCTTGCTGCAAACTCATCGTTCGAGATGATATCGGCGGCAAGCATGCCCAGCTTTTCTGCCGCGTTAACGGTCTTATCCAAGCTGCCTCTCGAAAACGCCGCGTTCAAGACGTCACGAACCACTTCGGTCAATGCGCCCGCTCTCGCTGACAACGGTATCGACTTTGTATTTGAACTGGTTGCGATCGTCCGCAGGTACTTCTGATAGATCGCCCGCGATTCTTTCTTGATATAAAGCCGATGGACGCCTCTGCCACGGAGCCGATCCAGATCGACCATTGTCAGCGGATACTCTGCTCCTCGATACAAAACCAAACGCTCTGACTGCATTTCCTGCTGGAACAGATCCAGCCCGACCGTTTCGGTCGGCAGTAGCGTCGCAACGCTAATCGGAATGAAGTCGAGGGCAGTCATCGGTAGGGCATCAAGCTCTGGAATGAAAGAAGTTCACACCAAAACTAGGCCGCTGGGTCCGACCAATGATCGAATCCCGCTGAGTATCCTCAAGAATTGCACCCGACAAAGTGATTACACTTACGGGCAACCCGTACAACCGCGATATCCAGTCTTCGACTAGACGGCGGCGAGCTTTTTCTCTTCTGCGGCGATCATCTGAGTGAGAATCTCTTTCAAAGAGACGCGAATATCCCATTCAGGATAGTGAGACCGCAATTTGGACAAATCGCTGATGTAGCAGATATGGTCGCCCT
>JBGCGI010000082.1:0-20096 GCA_045110715.1 Rubripirellula sp. | reverse complement strand
ACCTTTCGATTTCTGTGCACGGCAGCCTCCACTGCGCCGCCTCGACCGCGAAGCTTGACCCCTTGTGACGGACCCACTACAAACACTCGCCATTCAAACTCTTCTCGGCAATGCTTCCGGAGTGCGTCTTGTGTTAGGTGTTTTTGCTAACGTTTCGCACTTGAACTTGATCAGCCTGCTCGGCATCGCAGTGATGATTGCCATGGCCGTGCTGATGAGTTCGGATCGACGTAACATCAATTGGCGCTTGGTTGGAACAGGCTTGGTGCTGCAGTTGCTGTTGGCAGCGGTGTTCTTCAATTCGCAGCGTTGGACCTTTCCCCAGTCTTTCAGCTCCTTCCAATCGCTCGCCAATGCGGTCGACCAAGAAGACATCGACTCCTCTCTTGTCGATGTTCGCGCCTTGATGGATGGCAAGTACGAGTCGTTCGACACATTGCGTGAGGCGATCGAGGACGACACCGTTGCAATCGAGGCGTTTGATTCGGCGATCGATGAGGGCCTGAAAGTGCCTCGCTTTCCCAATGGAATCGTGTTCCATTGGATCGAGAGTTTCTTCCGTGTCATCAACCGCAGCGTCGAAGCCGGCACGGGGTTCGTCTTCGAAACGCATCCGAGCCCGGATGAAACGCCCGGCACACATCCACGAGCCATCCTGACCACCTTCGCGTTTGGCGTCTTACCAACGGTGATCTTTTTTGCGGCCTTGATGAGCGTGCTGTACTACTTGGGCATCATGCAAGTTTTGATTCGCGGCATGGCCTGGGTGATGCAAAAAACCTTAGGGGTCAGCGGTGCCGAAGCGTTGGCTGCGGCCGCCAATGTACTGGTGGGACACACCGAAGCTCCGTTGGTCGTCAAGCCTTACGTGGCAACGATGACCCGCAGCGAACTGAACGCGTTGATGGTTGGCGGATTCGCCACCATCAGTGGTAGCCTGATGGCCATCTTCGCAAGTATCGGCGTCAGTGCAGGACACTTACTGACCGCTTCGATCATCTCGGCTCCTGCGGCGCTCGTGTTGGCCAAGATCTTGCAACCGGAAACAGAGACCCCCACCGATGTGAAGTCTGTCGAAGCTGCGATGGAACAGAACGCCGCCAACGTTCTGCAGGCAGCAGCCAACGGCGCCAGCGAGGGCATGAAGTTGGCGATCAACATTGCCGCGATGCTGATTGCCTTTCTTGCCTTGATCATGTTCATCGACATTCTGCTGCAAGGCATCGGCGGATGGGTTGGTCTCGATCTGTCACTGCAACGCATCTTTGGAATCGTCTTCTGGCCGCTCGCTTGGATCATGGGAATCGAGGGCAAAGACTGCATGGTGGCCGGCGATCTCTTGGGCAAGAAGATGGTGATCAACGAATTCGTTGCGTACCTGGACATGATCGGCGGCGGATTCGAACCGCTCAGCGAGCGATCCAAAGTCATCCTGACGTATGCGTTGTGCGGATTCAGCAACTTTGGCGCAATCGGCATTCAGTTGGGCGGCATCGGACCGCTTGCACCCAACCGTCGCAGCGACTTGGCCCAGCTTGGCCTGAGAGCCATGTTTGGCGGCATGCTGGCATGCTGCATGACCGGCTGCGTGGCAGGCGCACTGTTTGGGATTGCCAGGTAACAACCCGCACTGGCCGCTATTCGAAGCGCAACGCTCGCCACTGCTGTACCGCTTCGTCAATGGCCTCGCTGCCAACTTTGGTTTCATACCCTTGCTTATCAATTGGATTCAGAGACTCCACCGTCGATTTGTTCAACGAGATGCTCGCGCGATAGGCAAACGGCCCTTCTTCGCGAACCGTCCACGGTCCAATCAAAGCGACATCGGGTTGAAGATAATTTCGAGTCACAAAGATTCGACCGTCATTTCCGTCTGAATGCAGCAAATCGATTCCGTCTAGCGCGGTGGGATCCGACAATTCTAAGTTCGCGGCACTCAGTAGGGCCGGCAACAGATCCGCGTGGCATGTTGGTCGTCGGATCGCTCGAGGCGCCAAATCGGGAACGTACAAGACAGCGGGAGTCATGTTTTGCACCGCCGATATCCGTGTTCCGTGCCCGATCGTTCCATCTTCCAAGAACGCTTCGCCGTGGTCGCCGGTCACAAGCACGATCCGATCATCCGAAAGAATGGACTTCAAGAAACGGTCGGTCGTTCGCGCCGCGTTCTTGTACCGGTTCCAAACTGCATTTCGATCCTCTTCTGAATAGGGATAGGAGAAGCGATCATCGGCAGCCGGCTGAAATATTTGATCCCGCGTGTAACTTCGGTAGATCGCGTGAGTGGCATACAGATACAGAACAGCCAGTCGAGGTCGTCTTGCATCACCGTCGTCCCGACCCAGGAACGAACTCGCCTGCATCGTCGCATGGCGATCGGACGCCAAACCGTTGGCTGGGGCAACTTCCAAGACATCGAAATGGTCGTGATTAAGAAACCCATCCATGTAGAAATCGCGCCATTGGTCATGACCGGCAAAAAAACCCACTTCATACCCGGCGGATCGAAACAGGCGGTTCATGACTGGACTGAACCGAATCGGACGCTCGAACCAGACAGCTTCCAATCCGTTCAGGAGACTGAACATGCCGTGGTTGGTCGCATTGCCTCCCGAAAAGTGAGTTTGGCAATGAATCCCCCGCGCGGCCAACTGGGCCAGCGATGGCATCACGGCCTGATCTACCAACTCGGACCGAAACGACTCAATGACCACAATGACAATGTCCCGCGGCGGCACCGCCTCCTTGGAAGACACTGCCGTTAGCAGCCTCAACCGATTTTCGCGAACCGAGATTGCTTGCTGCAAGGAGCCTACGATCGGATCTACCTCCAAACGCGTATCGATCGCCAACTCTGTCTCTGGAATCGACTCACCAACTCCGCGTGATGGAAACAGTCGCAGAACGCTAAACGGATGCTGGGAAGAATGCAGCCACATCTGCAATCGCGTCTCACGCAAGTTCAGCCCTGCTGGAACGGCCATCATTCCTGCCAGCATGACGCCACCCATCAGCCCCCACACCGGTCGTGGGGCGCGTTGACTTCGCAGCCAAACTGCGGATAGGCGACGTGCCGCCCAGTGCATGCCAATCAACATCAACAGACAACCGATCCCTGTCACGGCGGCGACGAAGGACATGCCGACCGAAACATGCGGAACGAGTCCCGTCGCCAACTCGGTCGCCAAACGCCACATCGCCCGAGAAAGAAATCGCTCGCCTGTCCAATGGAATGCGATGGCATCTAGCAACATCAGCGTTGGAACCGCGAATACCCAGGTATAGCAAACTGCCGAAATCCAACGCCGAATGCGTGAGCGTTGACCAAGCCAACATGCCAACGCGATCGATGGCAGCATCACCAGCAGGGATTGCACAAAGATCCACGGTACCAACCGCAACTTGAAATCCGTCATCGGAGTTGCGGTGACCGGGTAGAACACCGCCACCAAAGTGCAAACCGTTGCCGACAAAACAGCTAGCGTGATGACGTAGCGATCACAACTGGGCGTTTCGTAATCCATCAATACGGCACTTCAATCGCATCGCACAGGAATTCCATCAATGGCTTTGCTTTCTTGATTCGATCGATCAACAGCTTAACGACCTCCTCACTCGTGAAGTCAGCTTCGGTCAAAGGCGCGACCGCGATAAAATCGATCCGGCGCAGATCCTCAATCATCGGATGATCCTTCGGGTAGTCGCGCGGAGAGGTCTTCAAGCTCTCTCCTGTAAAATCGTAGACACTGCGAAAGGTCTTGTTGTCGCGAACGCGAATCCAACGCTTGGGATCCTCGTCGATCGCCGAGAGGATCGCGGCCAGCACTTTGCTTTCCGGACGCCAGCATCCGGCTCCAATAAAGCACTCTTTGGGATCCAGATGCAGATAGATGCCAGGCGCATGAATGTTTTTGTCGGCCTGGTGTCGGATCGAGATCCCAACATTCGTTTTGTACGGCGTCTTGTCTTTTCCGAATCGAGTGTCGCGGTAGATTCGCATCACCGAACCATTGTGCGCCTTCGGTGTCACAGCCAACATCGGAGCCACCCGTACGAGCGGCTTCTCTAGCTGCTGAACAAGTTCGACAGCAGGAAACAGCACCTCCTCTTGATAACGCTTCTTGTTCTCTGCGAACCAGTCGCGATTATTGTTTCGCACGAGTTGACGCAGGAACTTAAAAAGTTTGGGTGTGATGATCGATTCCGACATGCTTCTCCTCGGTAGGCACAGCCAATGAATAGCGGGTCCAAAGTGGCACCGTCGTGTATACTAGTGCAATGATCCAGCTGTGACGCACAAGCGGCCGGGATTTTGTCATGGCCCGCGGCCTCACAGCCAGCGGCTCACCGATCATGCGAGATTGTGGACAGACTCAACAGGCCGCTTACGCGTCGCGGCGGCCCTCTTCTTTTAGCAAAACACGTCGAAAGCAATTCCCTTGTTCCCACACGGCCTATTTCGAATCACTGCGGCCGCTCCAGCCATCTCGATCGCCAATCCGGCCGAGAACGCGGGCGCGTCGATTCAAGTGATCGAGTCATCGGATGCGGACCTGATCGTCTTGCCAGAACTTGGCTTGACCGGCTACACCTGCGGCGATCTGTTCGGCAGCGACGAACTGCTGACCGGGGCGTTGAAAGCTCTGACGACGATCGCCGAGCACAGTCTCGATCATGAGTCGATCGTGATCGTGGGATTGCCGTTGTCTGTTCGCGGGTCACTGATGAACGTTGCCGCGGTTGTCTCGGGCGGAACGGTTCGCGGAATTGTTCCCAAGACATTCCTGCCGACCTACCGAGAGTACTACGAGGGCCGTCATTTCCGGGCGGCCTCCAGCGGCGACCCAGCGACCGTCCTGATCAACGATCAACAAGTTCCCTTCGGAACCGATCTGCTTTTTCGCTGGGGCGAAGCCACGATCGGAGTAGAAATCTGCGAAGACCTTTGGACACCAGTGCAACCGAGTAGCCAAGCTGCACTCGCAGGCGCCAACGTGCTGTGCAATCTGTCGGCCAGCAACGAAACGATCGGCAAAGCCGCTTGGCGTCGAGATCTGGTTCGAAGTCAGTCGGGCCGCTGCATCGCAGCCTACGCTTACGCCTCGGCCGGTCCAGGCGAATCAAGTTCCGATTTGGTATTCGGCGGGCACTGCCTGATTGCCGAGAACGGGGGCATCCTGGACGAATCGCGTCGAATCGGAGACGGGTTGGAACCTGCCTACTTCGACGAATCCTCCGTGACTTCCGACGTGGACCTGCAACGGCTCCAACACGATCGACGCGTGATCGGATCCTTTGACGATGGTCGACTGACAGCACACGGTGAGTATCGCCTCATCGACTCATCCCCCATTGTCGACGAAAACGGTGATGCCTCGAATGACCGAGTTGCCAGAGAGAATTTGCGGCGTTATGTCGATGCCCATCCGTTCGTTCCCAATGAGTCGAAAGAATTGGCAGAGCGTTGCTCGGAGATTTTCGCGATTCAAACGGCAGGACTGGTCAAGCGGCTTTCGCGATTGCCCGAATCGCTCACACTTTCAATCGGAGTCTCCGGTGGCTTGGACAGCACACTTGCACTGCTGGTGGCAGTCGCTGCCTGCGATGCAGCGGACCGACCGCGGGCGAGCATTCGCGGGATCACAATGCCAGGCTTTGGGACAACATCCCACACCAAGACGAGTGCCGATCGATTGATTGAAGCCACCGGGATTACCCGCGAGTGCATTGACATCCGTCAGCTGTGTCTGGACACGTTTCGATCGCTAGACCATGAACCGCTTGGCATCAAAACTGGCGACAAGACAACCGTCGACGAGTTGCAAGAATCGCTCCAAAAAGTTCCTGACGACAGATCCGATCTGACGTTCGAGAACGTGCAGGCACGGGTAAGAACGATGCTGCTGATGAGCCGTGGTTTCGTCTTGGGCACCGGCGACATGAGCGAACAAGCACTCGGATGGTGCACCTACAACGCAGATCACATGTCGATGTACAACGTCAACACATCAATCCCAAAAACGCTGGTTGCGTTCTTGGTACGCTACGCGGCCGATCATCACTTCGAAGGGCAGCTCAGCGAACTGCTGCATCGAATCGCCAATACGACGATCTCTCCCGAGCTGATGCCGCCTTCCGACGACGGCACCATCCGTCAAAGTACCGAAGCGGCGATCGGTGCCTACGAACTGCATGACTTCTTCTTGTACCACTTCGTCCGGAACGGTTTCAGCCGCGAGAAGATCCTGCATTTGGCGAACCACGCGGAGTTCGAGGTGGGGCATACGCATGCCGAGATCGCCGACACATTGGACACATTTTTAAAACGCTTCTTCGCGAATCAATTCAAACGCAATTGTGTTCCCGATGGCCCCAAGGTTGGCTCCGTCAGTTTGTCGCCTCGCGGTGACTGGCGAATGCCGAGCGACGCTGATTCCGATGCCTTTCGCGGCTAGCGTTTCCCCATCTTATCCCGTCACCAACTGCCACAATCGCTCATCCAAGAGCGAATCGGCGATCAACTTCGCGCCGTCGAAAGACTGTTCACGCGTGTGTTCGCTGGGCACCGCGACGGTGTAGGCATTGGCCGCGACTGCTGCCGCACATCCATTGCCGCTGTCTTCCAGCACCAACATGGTGACCGGATCGATGGCCAACTTTTCCGCGGCCATCAAATACATCTGCGGATCCGGTTTTCCGCGCGTCACGTCGTCGCCGGTCAGCGTGAACGCCAGCGATTCTCGCCACGTGATCTGCTCGAAAATCACATCCACAAACTTACGTTGACTGCTGGTCGCCAATCCGAATGGCAACCCCGACTTTTGCAGCAAATCGATCCATTCGCCCAGTCCTTCCATCGGGCGCAGCTCCGTTGTCAGAAGGTTGCCAAATAGCTCATTCGACTCGGTTAGCAAATCCTGGGGCGAATCTTCCAGTGAGTGAAAATCGATCATTTGCTGCATTGCAGCCACACCGACTCGGCCCATCATGTTTTGTTGCAGGGGCTTGCTGAAGCGAAACCCACGGCGCTGCAATATCGTATCGCCAACTTGCCAGTACAATGCTTCGGTATCAAACAGCAGACCATCCATATCCAGCGCCACGCCGCGGATCGAATTGGGCCCTTGGTTAGAAGCATGTTTGACGTCGTCGCGTTCGGAATCAGTCATGGATCGTTTATCACTCGATTTATCAATGGAAGGCAGTGGTCCGCTCACTCGCTCGTTGAGTGATGCGGATACATCGGGCTTCATCCGTGACGACGCGCCTCATTGGTCGATTGAAACCTTCATACCACTGCAGGTAAAGCCGCTCATCGAATACTTGTTGGCACGAGGAGAACTCTCGCCCGATCGCGAAAACGCGTTTCGACAAGCATGCGATGACATCGACAACATAGTTCATCGGCAAACAAGCTCGTACCACACAAGATTCTCGCAAGCTTACATTCCCCTAGACCCAGATTCCGACACCAAGAACCCGGCCGCCCAAGGCACGGTTCCCGCGGAACAAAGCCCCACCGAAACGGACTCAGAGACTTCCTCGGAGACCGCGGCATCCACCACCGCAGATGTCGCCATCACGGTCTGCGACGAGGCCCTCATCCAAGCTGGCTACCAGAAACTCAGTCAAGAAGACATCGAGAAATGTGTGGGAGTTGCCAGTCAGTGGGGCGTTCCCCTGCATGTCGACTTCGACGTTTTCCAACGATTAGAAGTCTTCGCGCGCGGCGATATCGTGGGAACTCGAGTCCGTCGTAGGATTCGCAAGCTCTACTGCCAAGAACAGGTGGCGGTGCCGATCTACCAGCGGATGGTGGTCCTATTTCAGTTGTGCGACGACGATTCATCGGCGGAAAGTCTGAGTGCGACGTCGCTTCACTTACGCATGTTCAAGAACATTCCAAAGCAAGACATCGACATGCTGTTGCCGGGGACGAAAATCCGCCTCTCGGGAATGGATCGAATCAAGATCGTGCTGCCCAGCCTGAGCGGTTTCCTGATGTCGTTGCGGAAAATCGAATTGATCATCAAGACGGTGCTGCTGTTCGCCGCGATTGCGTTGAACTGGACCGCGATCCTACTAGCACTGGTGCTCGGGTATGTGGTCAAGAGCGTCTTCAGCTATTCGCAGACGAAGAATCGATATCAATTGAACCTGAATCGCAACTTGTACTTCCAGAAACTGGACACAAACGCGGGCGTGGCGTACCGCATGATCCAACAGGCGCACCGCCAGTCTGTCGTAGAACTGACCTTGGCCTACTACGCGATTGCCTCAAGCAGTGAACCAATCAGCACACGTCGATTGCGTCGAAAGTGCGAACGGCTCGTCCGCGAATCGATTGATGTGGAAGTCGACTTTCAAGTCGACCGCAGCGTGGCGTTGCTCTTGCAAATGAAGGTGGTTGAACAAGTTCACGACCAATGGGTATTAACGCCCAATGGGCATTAGCAAGTGATCTCGATCAAGACCCGAACTTGGGCTTGCCTGGCAACCCATGACGGACCGCAGGTTTGACAAGCAGAAAACCTATGCCGCTTGTTGTCCGCGGTCTCCACGCAAACGTGCCAGTTCTTTTTGTTGAGTTTCGATTTGTTTCTGGCTGCGTTGTCGCTCCAAGTGATTGATGCTTTTCAAAGCAACGATCTGACGCTGCAAACGCTCGATCTGATTCCGCGTATCTAACTTCGACCAGCCAGCCTTCAATGCCGTATCATCTCCCTTCTGCTTGATCTTTCGCTTCAACAGCGACTCCATCTTTCGACGGGTCGCCGCCTCACGCTGCATGCGTTGCTGCATCACTATCGCGTTTTGCTCCAAACTGACAATCAGACGATCGCGCTGCAAAATACCAAAGGACTCGTCCAGCGGCTCCGCATCCACCTGTTGATTTTGACGTAACAGATCGCGACAGCGTCGCAACTCACGGTGCGCCCAAACGGACTTCGCTGTCAGCTCATCAATTTGCTTGCGTGCAATTTCCAAACGCAAACGGTATCTCTCAACCACTTCGCGCCCGCGAAGCCGTCCCGTTTCATACTCCATGCGAAGGTGCTCCAACTCCTTCGACTTCTCCGAAAGCGTCTCATTGACCGCATCTAACGAATGAGTCGCAGCATTCACGGCGGTCTGCAGCGGATGCTCCTTCGTGCGATTTTCTTGCAGGCTCTTCACCGTCAGCAGCAGTTCCTCGCGCTGGCGACTCAAGAAATGAATCCTTTCGGATCGCACGATGCACAATCGTCTCGCCTCTTGTTCGGCGATCGTTCGTCTGTACTTTTCCTCATCCAGATCGATGATCAATTGGTCGACACGTGTTTGCAAGCTGCTGAACTGAGCTGTGTGAAGCTCGACAAGCCGTTCATTCTCTTGCTTGACCTTCTCGATCGTGCCCCCACGCCGCTGCAATTCCGTTTGAGACGACTCCGACTGCTTGGAAAGCGACTGGAGTTCACTCTGGCGGGACTCGAGCACGCGGGTCAACTCACTCACGCGGTGCTCAAAATCACTCGACTTCTCCTGAACCTCTTGATCGCGTTCTGCAATCGCCTCGTCGCGTTTCGCCAACTCTTTTTCGAGCTCGTCGATTCGCTTCCGCAAGTCGTACTCCAGGTCTTTGGCGCGACGAGCCTGCTCCAAAGAAGAGTCCTGCTGGCGATTCAATGCCTCGGTCAAGTGTATGACCTTGTCGTTGGTCAATTGCTTTGCGGAAGCCTCTTCACTGAGTCGAAAGAACGCCTTCTTGATCTCATCGGCGTGCGCTTTCTGCTGTGCCTTTTCCGCTTCCGACTTTTCGCCGTGCAGCGACTCAAGACGCTGCACTGCAGCATCTCGTTCATCACGCACCTTATCTCGCTCTGCAATCGCCGTATCGAGCTCCGCTTTCCATTGGTCACGCTCAGCTCGAACGGCATCGACACGATGGGTCAAGCTCGCCAGTTGACGCGCATGCCCACGCTCTCGCTCGTTGAAGGATTCAAGAGAAAGGACGCGTTCTTCAACCTTGGTCGAAAGTTCCGTTTCCAATCGCTCGTTTTCAGAGCGCAGCCGATCCGCCTCCAAACAAACTTCTTGGAGCTCGATGGATCGAAGACGAAGCTGCTCCTGCACATTCCCCTGCTCTTGCGTGGCCTGTCGCTTGAATGCCTCGATCGATTCTTGGCTAGTTTGCAGCTCGATGGTTCGAAGGCGAAGCTGTTCCTGCAAATCGCCTTTTTCCTGCGTGGCCTGTTGCTTGAATGCCTCGATCGATTCTTGGCTGGTTTGCAGCTCGATGGTTCGAAGGCGAAGCTGTTCCTGCAAATCGCCTTTTTCCTGTGAGGCCTGTTGTTTGAAGTCCTCCATCGAGTCTTCGCTGTCCTGCAGCTCGGCCCAAGTGATCGCATGCCGTTCCCGAAGCCTGGCGTGCTGCTGCTGCTCGTCGGCCAAGTCGGCAGCAAACGCGTCTCGGTCAGCAACGGCAGATTGGAAGTCGACTTGAGAACTGGAAAATCGATCTGTCAGATCCCGGAGACTCGCCAATAGAGTTTGGTTTTCATTCGCAAGCGATGACGCCTGACGGTTTCGTTCATCCTCGAGCTCTGCAATCTGATTGGCGAAGTCTTGCTCCGCCACCTCCACGTGCAGTTGAAGCTCAACCAGTTCATCGTCGCGAGTTGCCAGAGTCTGCTCGGCCTCGGACAATAGATCCCGAAGCCGCTTGCTCTCTAGCGTTGTCTCGGTAGCACGAGTTTCACGGTGCGCCGATTCTTCCTGTAGCTGTGTAAGTTTATTTTCTAATAGCTCGGTTTGAATCTGATGCGTTTTCTCGAGCTCATCAAAGGCGAGAACGGACGAGTCGGCTAATCTCACAAAGCTGCCCAATTTCTCGTTCAGCTGCTGGACTTTCGCCTCGAACTCGGTCTCTTTTTGTGTGAACAGCTGCTTTTGGTCACGGATCGTCTTCTCAAGCGCCTGAACGTCTTTCAGTAGACGTTTGGAATCGTTCTCGTTCTCGGCGCCCAGTTCCAAAAAGACTTGGTTGGCTGCAATTTCTTCCGCTGACAACTGCAGCGACCCAATCCGATGACGTTTGCCGAGATCAGAAGTCAGAAACGGAAGGTCCGCCGCAGGGCTAGGCCCAACCGACGCAGGCCAAGCGTTCGATAGCGGTACGTTGGCGGGCTGCCTGGAATTGGCGCGATACAAACTATCGTCGAACCACCACATCACGGATCCTTCCCTGTGTCATTTCGATCTTACTATCCCATCAAAGATCGTCATCAGGACAGGACTGTCGTGAGAATTTTTACGCCTCGCGCCGCGCCAATCGCAAGACAAATCGGCTCTCCGGCCTCAGCAGGCAACAGATACCCACGACCGGCAAACGAGTTTCACGCATCGTGACGCAGGGCTTCCAAACGCAGCGGTCGAAAACACTCTGGCTGGAATCCTCAGCCACGCTTCTTCTTTTTTGGATTGCGAATCGGAGCAGGGTGCTTTGCCAAGATCTCCTTCAGGCGTTGGGCAACTTCAGGAGCGTCGTCGACATGGTTCTTGGTTTCCATGGGATCCCTTTTGTAGTCGTACAACTCATACTCGGCTTGAGCATTTTCTGCCCCCCCTTTCCATTCCACAAGCCGGTATCTCTCAGTCCGGACAGCGCGGCCTAGCGTCTTTTTGGGGTAAGCGTGATACGCGTGGTCTCGTACGCGGGCACTGGGATCCTTCAGCACCGTGACAAGACTGACACCATCAATCGGCTGCGGTCCCTGCGGATCAGGCAAACCGGCCAATTCAGCAAGCGTTGGAAAAATGTCGACGGTCTCAGCCGGTTGCATCGTTGAAGCTCCTGGACTTGCGACGCCTGGCGCAACGAAGCAGATGGGAATTCGGTTCGCTTGTTCGTAGTTGGTGTGCTTGGTCCAGATCCCCAGGTCGCCGAGGTGGAAACCATGATCCCCCCACAGCACAACAATCGTGTTGTCAGCGAGCTCCAGCTGATCTAAAGCGGAGGTCACCTTTCCGATCTGAGCATCCACGAAACTCGTGCTGGCGTAGTAGCCGTGAATCAATTCACGTTTCAAGTCTGCGTCGATATTGCCATCTTCGGGAACCGGTTTGTAAGCGGTTATCTCGCCTCGACTCTTACCAGCCACTTGCGGTGCGCCCACCGGAGGACGCTCGTTAACAGGCATCGGCAGAGTGCGGGGGTCATGAAGGTCCCAATACTTCTGCGGCGCGCTGAAAGGCAAGTGCGGTCGAACGAATCCAGCGGTGATGAAGAAGGGAGTCCCATCCTCCTCGCGTTTGAGCTTGGCGGCCTCCAAACGGCGAATCGTTTCCACCGCGACGCGACCGTCGGCGTAGTCGATGTCCTCGGCTTGAGGCGACTCGAACGCAGCACCACGCGGCAGTGATCGGATCTGGCCGAGACGTTGATTGGTGAACAACGCTTCCTCGCGAGTCAACTTGCCACCATCGGTGCTTGCTGATTCCAAGTACTCGATGACCTTGTCTTTGAAGTGCGGAACCTGGAACGACTCCGGATCCCCCTCGTTACCGTGGCCAATGTGAAAGACCTTTCCCAAGGACTCAGTTCGGTATCCGTGCTTCGCGAAGTACTGAGGCATCGTCACGGCATCTGGAACCAGCTTTCTCAGATGGCTTCCCAAGCCGTACAGACCGGTCGACGTCGAATGGGACCCCAACATCAACGTGAATCGTGAGGGAGCACAAACCGCTTGGTTGCAGTAAGCCAAATCAAACCGCATCCCGCGATTGACTAACGCGTCAATGTTTGGCGTCTTCGCATTTGTATCGCCATAGCACCCCAGTGCGGGCTTCAAATCGTCAACAAGGATCAGCAACACGTTCGGCTTGTCTGCCGCGATGACGTTCGTCATGAACGTCAGTGAGCACAGCAGACCGCACAAGAAGAATGCCAAAGAGATCGTGATTCGTTTCATGAGCCTGAGATCCGTAGTGTATTCACCTAGAATGCTGACATTTTACAGCGGTCAAGTTCAGAGAATACGCGGCAACTCGGCAACTTACAATGAACGGGAACACCCAAGGATTGAGATCCTTTCTCATCGCAGCCTTTTGCCATCCCGAGCCTGAATCAGTTCGACTCGACTCTCAGAATTCGATGCTCAATCGATTCGACTCCCGAGCGATCAATTTCGCGAACTTCGATCATGTGCGTCCCGCTGCCCAAGTGCGTTGGCAGCATGCCTCGCCACATGTGAGGCGTTTTGTGCGGGCCTGGCAGGTCCGTCCATGTGCGTCCCTCGAGACTTTCTTCGCGTGCCTTTTCCGCGACGAAGGCGGGATCCGCCATCGCGACTTGATCCATTGCCTCCCACGCCCCCTGACGATCGACCCGGAACGAAACCTTGGACTCGCTGGATCCATTGAACACATTCGCCAGCACAACTGACGTGGGCAAGTCGTTCTTCTGCACCACTTCGGGAACGTAAATGTTCATCTTGTAGTCTGCCGGACGACCAGCGGCGCGCATCGAAATCGAATACTTGTTGCCGTCAAACTCCATGATCGAGTAGCCATTGGGGCCACCGTCACTCATGGTTGCATGGGGAATGCCTCGTTCGTCCTTCTGCCCGCGCCACCAACTTCCACAAACGGTCACGTTGACGATGTGGTGATGTTTCTTGGGGCCTAACCAACCGTCTTCCTTGCCGATCAAGCGGTGCTCCATGTAATGCGTATGGGCCGAAATCGAAACCGTAGCAGGCCTTTTCTCGATCATGCGATAGAGCTCTTGTCGATCGCCGACCTGATTCAACGGAACGTGCATCATCAACACTACCAGCTGATCCTCGGGAATACCGGCCAAGTCATTGCGGATGAACTGCAATTGTTCTTGACCGATACCGCCATGATAGTGAGCCTTCTTGCCATCATGAGCGGCGTGCCACATCACATTGTCCAGCACCAAAAAGTGCGTTGGACCGTGGTCGAAGGAATAGTAGGCTGGACCGTAGATCCGTTCGAACGTTTCATCGCTCTGGCTATCGTCCTTGGCCTCAAGATTGAGATCGTGATTGCCAATCACGTTGTACCAAGGAATTCCGATCAGCGCGATCGCCTGATTGAGAGGCTCCATCGCCGAGAGATCGTCGAACACGATGTCGCCAAGCGTCACCCCGAAAGCTGCATCATGCGCATGTTCCGCGATGATCTGCTCAATCACGTCATGCGTGATGTACTCCACTTCGGTCAAGTTTCTTGGTTGTGGATCACCGAACATGATCGCTTTGAACTTCTCAGGCTCCGGATTCTTGCGGAGCGGAAAATCAATCGACTTGGGGAGCGGCCCCGTTGGATCAACGCCGGCGAAACGAAAATCAGACGGTGAGCCTGCTGGTTTGTGTATGTAGTAGAACTGCGGCAGGTTGTCTTGGTTCAGTGGCGCGACCCAATCGCGCGGCTTGATCACAAACACAATTGCATCGTCATCAATCGTCAATTTGTACTTGCCTTGATCGTCGGTCTTGACGATGTCCACCCCGTTGCTGACTTTGATGCCGGGGATGCCCAGCTCGGAATCGTCTCTCTTTCGATTGCCGTTGGCGTCCTGGTAGACGACGCCCTGCGCGGTCAACAGCTTCGCCGTCGGTGCGGGACTAGAAGCTTCCTGCGCTATCGCAGGGAACGCAAACAAAAGAAGGAACGAGCAGGAAACAGCGACGCGACAGCACAAGTACATTTTAATCGTTCCAAACAATCGAGCAGGTGGGTATCCACCCGGTAGTCTAGTTGGTCACCCGCGTGTGTCTGTCTGGCAAACGAGATTTTCCTTGCAGGGATGTGGAAGACTGCAGACTTTCGCGTTTTCCTTGTACAGATTTACATGATCGAGACGCCCCCTGGAAAGTGTCTCTCTCAGACGGGATGCTTGTGAGGCTGACGTTCAGAAACCTGCCATCCTGGAGCCAACATGCACGCTCGCAAACGCTACTTATTCTTGGCCGTTGCCCTGATCACTGGGATTGGCATGATCGCCAACGCTCAACGACGCCGTGGCCCTCGTGGAGGTGGCGAGGCCTCTCTTGCGCAGCCGTTTCGAGGTGTGATCTCCGGCGGCAAGCTGGAGCAAGGTCTATTCAAGATCGAATCATCGGGCGTCAGCACGGCACCGGTTGTCGAGGCGGCTTCCGCGTTTCTGGCAGGCTTGAATGACGAACAGAAGCAGCGCACGGTCTATCCCGTTGATGACTTGGAATGGCGCAAGTGGGACAACCGACATTTCTACAAGCGACAGGGCGTCGGCTTCGATGAAATGGATGAACAGCAGCGTGCCTTGGCGTTCGGTTTGATGCAGGCCAGCTTGAGTGCGAAAGGCCTTCAATTGTCGAAAGACATCATGAAGCTCAATGGAACGCTGGCGGAACTTGCCAACAACTTTGACGAGTACGGCGAATGGCTTTACTGGATCACCATCATGGGTGAACCCTCGACAACCGAACCATGGGGATGGCAGATCGATGGGCATCATTTGATCATCAACTACTTTGTGCTCGGCGACCAAGTCGTGATGTCACCCGTCTTCGTTGGCAGTGAACCCGTGCACGCGACCAGTGGAAAGTTCAAAGGCACGATCGTGATGCAAGACGAACAAAACAAAGGGCTCGCGTTGATGAAGTCTCTGGACGATTCGCAGCGCAAAGAAGCAATTCTCTCCTCGGTCAAAGACGGAAACAACGCTCTTGGACAAGCCTACAAAGACAACTTGGACTTGGACTACGCTGGCTTGCCAGGATCAAGATTGAATGACGAGCAGCGAAAGCTACTCTTAGACGTCGTCGCAGAGTTTGTCGGCACCATGGATGACGGACACGCGAAGGTCAAAATGAGCGAAGTCGAGTCGCATCTCGACCGCACTTACTTGGCCTGGATCGGGGGCACGAACGACCAAAGTGTGTACTACTATCGAATCCACAGCCCCGTCGTGTTGATCGAATTTGATCACCAGCGCCGCGTCGCCCCGTTCCGGTCCGACAAACCATCACGAGATCACATTCACGCGGTGCTTCGAACGCCAAACGGCAACGACTATGGAAAAGATCTCTTGCGACAGCACTACGAGCAGCATCACAAGCACGACGCCAAATGACACCTCGACTCAACGAGCAGAGTCAGGGTGACACGAGGACCTTCTGCACGGTGTCACGATAGGCTCGAACCTGTTCGGCCCATTGGGCTTGGATTCGCTGAGGAACGTCAACCTGGTCAAGCACGTCGGCAACAACTGCCCCCAGCGTGACCATGGTTGTTGGTGTGACAGCTTCTTGTGTCCAAACGACTCGGCCCTTGCGATCAAGCAGGGCCAGCCCGCCCGACTGCAGTTGCAATGCACGAGATGTCTGGCTGTCTTGATCCACCGCAGACGGAATCCTCAGACCATTGGGGAATCGGGCTTTGGCATTCGGATCGATCGCGACAACAATCCTCAGTCGTTGCGCCAGTGACTTTGGGATCTCCTGTGTCCACCGCTCCAGCGCCGCCAGTGACATCATCGATGCGGGGTCCCCCGCAAACCGCACCAACATCGTTGCCTCTCGATCAGCTCCTCGCTCGGAAACAGCAAACTCATGGGTGCGAAGCTGAAACGGAGAAACCACGGACCCAAGCGTGCGTGGTGGTGCTTCCGGCGGCAGAGGAATCAATTGCCGCACGTACTGTGGGTTTGCTGGCAGCGGCTTGAGGTCAGGCTCCCGCTGCGGCGCTCCAAAACTGGCGGCCGCAAGCTCCAGACTGAGTGACATCGTCTGGGGAGCTTGGCCAGGTTCAGGCGGGGCGACGATCGGCGGTAGCTCAACGCGACGAATCACACCATCGCGTTGGTCAATCCAAAATTGATACTTCTCTGACCCGGCTTTGACTTGCACGCTGCGACAGGGTCGGCCATCAATGTTTCGCGAGGCTGCAAACGCAAATTGATGATCGGACCGAAAGAGCTGCTTCATCGGATCGGATGCGAACAACCATTCCAACTGCGGCGGAGGACCAGCAAGCCCCGCAGAAATCCTCTCGGTCAGAATCCGATCGGCGAACAAGGCCTTCAGCTGAGGTCGCCCTTGGCTTGACGGCAATCGCAAAACTTGAGAATCAAAATCGGAGGTAGCCTCATCCGAAATCCAAGCCAAACACGCTTTGGGGTCGGAAGCCAAGCGAACATCATAGGCCTCGACATACAAGCGATCGCGATCCAACCAGATCCTCATCGGTGCCGTCTTGATTTCTTGGCGACCCTGCACCCGGTAGGTCAGCTGCACGGATCCCTCATCATGATAGGACGATGCATTTCGGTAGCGAGCAAAGATCGACGACAAGAACTGCTCGGGAGATGCCCCTTGAAAGGCAGCCGGCGTGACGTCGATTGCCTCGGCAACATTCGATTCCGCTTTGGGCTCCGAGGTGCCTCCGCAGCCGATGCACAGACCCAAAAAGAGGCCGCAAAGCAATCGTGAAGTGATCAGGCGGGGGCCGAGAACGGAAGTATTCATGGGATGTTTCATGTCGGTAGCCTTCTGCAATTGCTCGCAGACTACTAAAACAAAGTCATCAACCACAATCTCAGCCGCTGGCGACAAGACTGCTAAAACGCGTTGTTCGCCTACATTTCCTCCCTTGGTCGCCGCAAAACCCATGAGTTCTCCCGCCAATCGTCGGATCGATTTTGCTGACACCATCAAGTTGCTGCAAAGCGAACAAACTTGGGAATACGAGACCGGCGTTCGTGGCACCTGCGATGATGTCGGCCAAGCCGCATTCGACGCGCTGCAGCGGCCCGGCGATTTCCCTCCACTCGAAGCGGCAATCGTCCCGGGCGATCGCGTCGCTTTGGCCGTTGACCCAAATGTGCCTGGAGTGGTGGAGGTCGTGCAAGGGGCGGTCAAAGCCATTCAGCAGACTCAGGCTGGTGAAATCGATGTCGTGATTGGGGAGGAAGCGACGGACGAAACACTGAGCGCGATGCAGGTCGTTGTCGGTGACGGCGTGAGTCTCAATCGACACTCTTCATCAGTACGACTGTCGCTTCGATACTTGGGGGCTGACGAGTCTGCCGACCCGATCTACTTGAATCGTCGTCTGGTGGATGCAGATTTTGTATTGCCGATTGTTGCGGCGCGCCCGCTCGACACTTTTGGCGGCCAAGACTTGACGGGCATCTTCCCAGCGTTTGCGGACTCAGCGTCGCGGAGCCGACATCGCGACAACCTTCAAAAGATCTGCGACCAAAACGATTTCTCAAACGGCACTTCTTCTGACCCAACCCTCGAACCATCGTGGCTATTGGGAGTGCAGATCATACTGAGTGTCGTCGCCAATAGCGCCGGCGATACGGGACGAGTGTTCGCAGGGACCATCGACGCAGCACGAAAGGAACTGAAACCGACAAGGCGTTTGCCCGACGAGTTCCCATCTGCAGCGCCGTTGGTGATTGCGTCACTAGACGGCAACCAGCAACAACAGACTTGGGCCAACGCGGCACGCGCGGTTGCTGCGGCAAGCCGATTCGTGCAGACCGAGGGGACGATCGTACTGTGGAGCGAGATTGATGAACCGCCGGTGGGAAGACTCTTTGCACTGGCGGAAGAAGCGACTCCGATTGAATCAGAAGAAGATCAGACTGAATCCGATTCGGCGAGTCTAACGGAAGACGAAGACTTCCCCGCTTGGGACGAGGACACCTCAACGGCGATAACGCTCGCTCGGATTGCTGCTGAGAACCGACTGTTGATTCATAGCCGTCTTGATCCCGACGTGATTGAAACGATGGGATTGGGATCGGTCAGTTCAGGAGAAGAGCTAACGCGTCTCAGCCAGTCTTTCGAGGCCTGCGGCGTTTTACGTGCCGCGCAATTCGAGGGCACAACGTGCGACACGCCTCACTCGGTACCCGGATAGCCTGCTGCTAACCAATGCCGGCCCTCGACGCGGAATCCAGATCAGGACGTTTGTTTGCGAAGGGCAGCGGCATCTGCGCGAAATCGCTTGTTCAGCAATTTTCCGGTCGCGCCCACTTTGATCTTGGCGACTTCTCGGGGCGTCCCCGCGGCAACGACGGTGCCGCCTTGCTCTGCTGCGCCAGGTCCCAAGTCGATCAAATGGTCCGCCGCTTGCATCAGCAACGAATTGTGTTCAACAACGACCAACGCGTGGCCGTCTGCTAACAAGGCATCGAAACAATCGACCAAGCGAACGATATCCGCAAAGTGCAGCCCAGTCGTCGGTTCATCCAGAATGAACAGGGTTCGCTTTCGCGATGCTGACGCCAAAAAGGCCGCCAGCTTCAACCGTTGACCTTCACCGCTTGAGAGTGTGGTCGCAGGCTGCCCTAGTTTGATGTACTCCAGCCCCACATCGATCATCCGTTTCAGTCGTTGCTGGACTTTTTCGTGCCCCCGAAAGAAGGCGTAGGCCTCCCGGACACTCATGTCCAACACATCCGCGATCGACCTGTCTCGGAAGAGAATCTGCAGCACGTCATCTCGGTATCGACTGCCTGCACAGACGGGGCACTGCATCGACACATCCGCCAGAAACTGCATGTCAATCTGCAAGGCACCAGCACCCTCGCAATGAGGACACTGGCCTTTCTCGCTATTGAAACTGAAGTGGCCCGCCCCATAGTTTCTGGTCTTCGCTTCGATCATTTCAGCAAACACCTTGCGAATGGGATCGAACGCTTTGACATACGTGACCGGAGCACTACGAGGACTCTTACTGATCGGTGACTGATCGATCAGCATGCACTCTTCCACTTGGCTTAGCCCGGTGATCGCTTTGAACGGCAATGGTTTGACCGATTTGTCCTGCAACTTTCTTTGCCGAATCGCTCCGTACAAGGTGTCTTGCACAAGCGAACTTTTGCCGCTTCCGGAGACTCCGGTGACCAAACAAAGAACACCCAGGGGGAACTCAACATCAATCTCTTGCAGGTTATTCCCGCTGGCGCCTTTCAAGCTAATCCAACCGCGTGGAGTCCGTGGTTCGCGATCACGCAAGGTCCATCCGCGATTGCCTGTCAGAAACTGCGCTGTCAAACTTTCCTTGTCGGCCAGCAGTTCATCGGGACTGCCCTG
>JBGCGI010000081.1:0-21657 GCA_045110715.1 Rubripirellula sp. | reverse complement strand
CCATCTCGCATGAGTTGCAGGGAATGGTCCATGACTGCTTCGGTATCAATGCCACCCAAACCAAGCAAGTTCTTCAGCCACTTCATCGCAAGTCCCCGTGATGTCCAATTGGTGATGGAACGAATCAGCCGAGATCATTCGGCTCGTCCTAAATGCTGACGTAGCGGGTCATGCATCCAGAGTAGAAAAGCTGGCAATCCTATGGAAACGATCATATACGTTTCAGCTGCACCAATCAAAGCGATTGACGTAGGGATGTTTCGGGCCAGGAAGATGGGGGATTTAGAGCCCTAGCCGCGCGTTTTGAGTAGCCTGAACCGGGAGCTCATTGCTCTGACTGCTCGTCTTGCACCGGAAACACGAACTCACTGACAGACTCGCCTGTGACTTTGCGGTGTTGCAACGTGAGTTTGGGGACGCGTCGTTTGCCTCCGGAATACGTCACCTCTCCGGACAGGAATCCACCGGCTACACGCAAGAAACGATGTACAGGACGTACGTCGCCCTTTTTCCAACCGAAGTGGTGTTTCTCGCTGCCTGGTCCGCAACCAAACTCCCAAAGTCCAGATTCGGCCCCCACCGATGCGTACTGCCAATGACGATCACCACACAGGATGATTGCGCCTTGGTGTTTGGACAATTCTCGGCGTAGTTCGTTGCCCTCGTGTACGAAGATTTCGTTGGCGTGGTTGTCCTTCTTGTTGTTCCGGTCGGGACCAACGATCGGCGTCGGGCTGAAGATCAGTTTGAATGCGGCGTCTGATTCTTGCAGCGTGCGGTACAGCCAAGCCTTCTGTTCTCGACCGAGAATCGTTTTCTCCGGTCCGTCGGGGATGTCGTTCGGACTTCGAAAGTCACGACCTTCGAGCATCCATATTTGCAGATCACCTCCCCAACGCACTGTTTTGTAGCGTGGGGCGTGAGATGGAAACTGCTCTTGGTTGAAGATTTCTAGTCCGCGTTCGAAAGAGACGCTGCCGTAAAACTGTCCTGCCCAACAATCGTTCTTCAGAGTGTCGTGATCATCTTTGATGAAGTAGCTGGTTGTCCGTGAATAAAAGTCTCGATTGCTTGGCAACGCGAAAATGCGTCCCCATTTGAATTCCATCAATTCCTCTGTCCATGCCCACGGATCAGGTTTGTCGTAGTATTCGATGTCTCCGGCGTGAACGACAAAGTCGGGATCAAGCTCGGTCATGGCCGGATAGATTTTGTGTCCTTTCAAGCCGTCGTCTCGACGAAGAAAGTCATGACACGTTGTCATGCAAAACTTGATCCCTTTCGTGTGGCTTGCGTTCGCAGCAGTCTTGAAGCCGCCTCGAACCACGGCAGTTGGTTGTTCGCCACCGATGGGTCTAGCCTCTACAACGGCAGCGTACTCACGCCCTGGCTTCAGGTCCTGCAGCTTCCATTGAGCCGTGAAGTCTGTCTTGGCGTCGGTAGTGACCCAGTCCGTTGTTTTCGCTGCGTTGCGTTGCAACGTCGGGAAATAGGTCAAGCGGACTTCACCTGCAACGCCAGGGCATGCGCCGAACATCTCTTCCAGACGAGCGCCTGCGGGAAGTTGCAATGCATTGAGCTCATCAGGATCTCGCAACTTCGCGAGACGTTTGGCTTCGCTGGTCGAAATGGACTTGAATCTCAATCCATCTTGGAGGAATTCCGGATTGGCGGTCGTGCGTGTCCACAGCACGATCGAATTCTGATCCGCCCAACCATTGCGAATGGCGTTTGCCAGATAGGGTGAGTGACCAACAAGTTTGTTTGGCTCGGGCGCTTGTCGAGCAGTAAACTGAAACTTCCGGAACGTTGCTTTGCCACCGTGATCGGTCAACATGATTCGCGAATCTTGCTGAGGGCCAGCAAAGCCATCGTTGCCCCAGAATTTGCTGACGGCAAGCATCCTTTCCCAGACAGGGCCGATGGTTTCGATTTGTGAAACGAGTTTTCCGTTCAGATGATGTTCGATGTGATGACCACTCGCAACGATCCGAGAACGATTCCATTGGCCGGCTGGTTGAAGAGGTTTGTCCGAATCGGGGCCAACCAAGTCGTATATCGAGGCTGTTGAACCCTTGCCAGATTCCCCTTCGCCCTCATCAATCATTTGGTATTCAAGGCCAAGCCATTTTTTTCCGTACTTGCGGACTCGATATTTCAGGCCGCTATTGGTCTTGTCATCGATCTTCCATTCATAGGAGAGTTCGAAGTTCGAAGGCAATGGGCCGCTAAGTAAGCTGCCTGATCCACCTCGAGGCTTGACCAGTTGGATTTCACCCCCTTGGAATGCCCAACTTCGCTCGGCGGGTTTGCCGTCAACGGTTTCCCAGAAAGAGACCTGCGTCCAGTCGGTTTGCACTTCCGCTGGAAGTGTTTCGGTGACGATGCTCTGCGCCCAAGAAGTGGAAACGCACAGTAGGAAGAAAGTAACCAGGAATAGAAGTTGCCGCATCGCAGGCCTCGCTTTGGGAAGTGAGAGTTCAGCGAGAGTTTAGTCGGCGCGGAGTCTGGTCGAAATGAGGTGAGCTCGAAACGAGCCTGATCGGAAAAAGTATTCGAAGTCGGGCACGCCCGGCGAACGAATCCGCTGAGCTCGAAAAGGTGGTATCCGCCGGTTTAGCGACGGAGCGATTTGCGGAGGGAATTGGGGGTGACCAGACGCTCAAGTTCGGATTCCAACGCGGCTAGATTTTGGTCCATCCAATGGCCAAACTCCTCGGTTGGTTTCTCAGCCAGCGTAGCTGTTAATTCAGCCCAGTGCTCTCCGTCAGGATGCGGGGCGGATGGGGTTTGATGATCGCTTGATGTAGTCATCGGAGGGTGCTCCGTTAGTTAGCAATCCATTGCGGTGTTAGTAACAAACCAAGCCCGTGCGTTCGGTTTCGGCTCGTTCCACTTGGTGTTCTCTTAAAGAGAGTGGAAAGTGGTACTCAAGGTTCAATGCAAGCATCGTGCCACAACTGTGATACGAATCATCCGGAATGACCTATGTCCTTTGTGTGAAAGGTTTTAGGTAATGTCCTGGAAATAGCCTGCGACAAAAGGCGCCGCAAAATTGAAACATCCGTTGTCTCATTTTGCCAACAAGGCAGGCAGATAAGTAGTATCGGCCTCCCGATGTCTTTCAGTCTAATTATATGCTGCTAGATCTCAATCAATGGTCGTAAAGTTTCCTGTGCGACGATTTGGCGGCGTGTAATCTTGATTTGAGGCCTGTTTACGCGATTTGAGGTTGGTGATTGGCTTTCTTCGGCTATTTCACCGGAAAAACTGGCGATGGCAAGTTTTTTGCCGGTCGGTCGCCAAGATGCCGAACTGCAAGGCGAATGGGTGGTTGTGAGGGCGGTTAGCCCTGAATCAGCCACCATTTTTGAGGGGAAGACGATGATGAAGAAACTAGTCCTGACAGGAGGAGCCTTGGCCCTGTTGTCGAGCATTGGGATGGGAGTGCCATTGTTCAGCTATGCCCGTTGCGGAGTGAACTACTTGAAAGAGAGCACTAGCGACGCCATGCCGATGGAATGGGAACTAAAGCGAGCTCGCCAGATGATCGCCGATTTGAACCCGGAGATCGAAGTGAACGCGAAGCGGATTGCTCGCGAGAAAGTCGAAGTCGCTCGCTTGGAGAAGCAGGTTGGCGAGACGGAAACGCGATTGGCAAAGACGCAGTCTGACATTGAGCGACTCAGTGAGGACTTGCGAAGCGAGAATCAATACTACACTTATGGCGACCGCACCTACACTTCGGTGCAGGTGAAGAACGACCTGAGCAATCGCTTCAAGCGTTTCAAGACCCGTCGGGCGACGGCAGACAAGCTGGAGCAGATGCTCAACGCTCGGGAAGCCTCGTTAAAAGCTGCCCATGAGCGGATGGAAGCGATGCTGAGTGCCAAGCGTCAAGTCGAAGTCGAAGTCGAGAACTTGCAAGCACGTCTAGGGGCTCTCCGCGTCGCGCAGACCAGCAGTGAGCTGAACTTGGACGACAGCCAGTTGGCCAAAACCCGCGAATTGCTGGATGAAATCGCCGTCAGGATTGACGTTGAAGAAGAGACGATGTCAGTCGATGTGGAGTACTTTGGTGGTGGCGAAATCGATTTGGATGAGCCCAGCGGCGAAGACTTGCTTGACGAGATCTCGTCATACTTTGGCGACGGTGTCACGTCGGATGAATCGATGGTTGCGATTCAGCTGAACTGAGATCGCTATGAGTGTATGACGTCTTGAGTCCGTTTTCCTGACACCCCCTAGGCTGATCCGTGTCAGCAAACAATGCCACCTCGTCGAAAACCCCGCCTTCAACGCCGTTGCGTTGGAGGCTGTGGGTGGATGGTTGCGGTGGGTTTCTGTTGTTGGCTGGTGAAAGTTGGACAGTCGGAGGTTGGAACGATCAATCGTGTTCCGATATTTGTGTGCGAGCAGACTGGCCTCGGCACGCTGGAAGCATTGAGCGAGACGGCGAAGACTACTTTTGGCGAGCCCGCTCGAGTCCATCGAGTGAACAGCGAGATCTGATTCGGAGTGGTCAATCGCTTCCGATCGCAGGCTCAGCAGTGGTGACGATGTCACGGCCGAGTGCATTGTGCGAGACAGTGGTCTTGCAATTGAAACCGCCGCACCGATTTGACGAACACGTCGACGGAGTGGTTTTGGTGAACGAAACATTGTTGGTTGGGCCCACGCAGGACTGTCACATTCGATGCCGCGAGTCTTCTGATCGAGCCGTGATCACCAGAAGAGGCGACAAATGGATGGCAAAAGCAGGATTGTCGGGCGATTTTGAAGAACTGAAGCCCGGTCGGCGAATGACGCTGCGTACTCTCGCGATGACATTGGAAGAGGCATGATCCATTCAAAAGAAGACGCAGCAAAACGCCTCGAGGAACCTTCTTTTGAGAATAATGCGCCCGCGGAGAATTCCGATGGTGCCTGTAGGAAGGGGCAGAAGGCTACCAACGCACCTCTTTCTGAGCGAAAACACCGATTCATGACTGCACTTCTCGATAAACTGAAGTGGAATGGAAACTGTGCGAAGAACCCCGCTCCCCAAGACAGCGTCGATTCTGACACTCACACCGCAAAAGAAGGCGATGATTCACTCTCGTCCGCCGACCAGGATTGGTTAGGCGAGACTCAGTTGGGTGACTCATCAACTGTCAAAAAAATGAACTTCACCTATCCACCCGGTTCGACTCCCCTACCTCGGCATACGATCCGTCGTGGCATTGGGATGGGAGGGTTCGGTGAGGTTTACTTTGCGTTGACCGACGCGGGCAAAGAAGTTGCCCTGAAACGCATCCAGCGAAATTTGGAGGTTGAGCTTCGCGGGGTATCGCAGTGCCTGAACCTCAAGCACCCCAACCTCGTTTCACTGCACGATATCTGTCGTGATGACAAAGACCAGTCGTGGGTGGTGATGGAGTACGTTGCCGGTCCGAATCTACGTGAAGTCTTAGACCAGTCTCCTCAGGGACTTGCCGACCCGGAGGTTCATCGTTGGTTTCAAGGTATCGCCTCAGGCGTCGCCCATCTGCATTCGGCTGGCTTGGTTCATCGCGACTTGAAGCCTGGCAACGTGTTTGACGATCTGGGAATCGTCAAAGTTGGTGACTATGGCCTCAGCAAGTTCATCTCAACCTCTCATCGTGGCGGACACACCGAGAGTGTGGGCACGTTCCACTACATGGCACCGGAGATTGGTCGGGGGCAATATGGTCGCGAGATCGATATTTATGCCTTGGGCATTCTGCTTTACGAATTGTTGACCGGCGAAGTTCCTTTTGACGGCGAGAGCTGTCATGAGATCATCGTCAAACACTTGACGGCGACTCCGGACTTGCAGTCGATCAAGCAGCCGTATCGTGCAGCGATCGCAAAGTGCTTGGAGAAAGATCCTGGCAAGCGGTTTTCCAATGTGCCTGAACTGATGCAAGCGATTGGGATGAGAGACTCGGTAACTCCAGTCTTGACCGCGCAAGTCGTGCCAACCGCGACTGAGGTGCCGGTGCAGGCGACTCTGTTGGCACATCAACCGATCAAACTCGGCGACGAAATCGAAAAGAAGCAGGTGCCTTCAGGTGGAGCCTATGCTCCGCCGAAATCGGCGTCCGTAGAGGAGCCGTTTGCACGCGCGATTCGTGCGAGCTTTGCGGATCTGAACCGTTGGTGGGCGACCCTCGATCGCTCTCCTGGCGCGAAAGTGTTTTTGTTGATGGTCGCGGCGTTTGTGCTGTTGGTCAACACGCACTGGTTGCTGCCTCTGATGTCGTTCATCGCGGTTTTCTACGTGCCGTACTATGTCGTGCGTCAAATGGTGTTGCATGTCCGGCAGCAACCCACGTACGCCGAAGCGCAGCGACTTGCCAACGTCGCTGAAACGCCCCGTCGACCGATGACGAAACAACAATGGCGTGATCGGATGCGAATGGACCTGCGTGCGAAGCGATCGCTTCATCGCGTCGCAGAACTGAATACTTCTTGGGTCGCGGCGACCTTCACGACGTTCGGCTTGGCGCTTGCAGCTGGAATCATTGGTTTGCGCAGCGGAGTTGTTGATGCAACGACCTTGGCACCCTACGGTTGGGTGGCGACTGTCGTCTTGTTGGCTTCCCTGGGCATTCTCGGGATGGGCAAACTGTGGGAACGCGATGAAGGTGAGGCGCTTCCACGTCGATTGGTGCTGGCAGGGTTGGGGGCTGGTGTCGGTGCGGCTGCGTACGCGACGAATGAATTCTTGATGCTGCCAATCGATCAAGGCTTGATGCGAGACGTGGATGCGACTTCGCTGCCCCAGGCCTTCTATCGAGACGGTGTCCCCGTCGCATCGGCGTTGATGGCACACTTCGCATTGCTGTTTGCACTGCTTCGCTGGTGGAAGCCAGTGGATCCACTGAGGCGAACACGGCTGAGTTTGTGGTCGGTTGCCGTCGCGGTGGTCGCTGAATGGGCCGTGCACCAAGTGCTGCCGATTCCACAGCCAGCAGGCATGATGATCGCCGGAGGCATTTGCATCGCGATTCAAATGTCGTCTCCTTGGATCAATCCACGCGGTACTCGGCCGGCAAAGTTGCCGAGTCCGGTTCCTCCCTCCACACCCCAAGCAACCGAAGGCGGAAGGAGCATGGCATGAGTGAATTCATGAGAAACAGTACAACGTGTCTACTGGTGCTGATGTTGGCACCAGTCATCTTGGCAGACGATACTGGGAAACCGGTTGAGAAAGATAAGCCAGCGGAGTTGTCCGTGGCGCCTCTTGATCATGTCACTTATCCCGACACACGCCCGAAATGGGTTGGCCAAAGCGTTCGTTACGACGAAGCGGCTGACACGATCGTGATTGTCTCGGGGCCATGTGAGTCTCCGCAAGAGAGCATCGAAGAGTTGGAGCTGATGCAGCGGGCAGCGGTCTCGACGTACATCTCCAGTTTGACAGAATCAGGACTGTTCGATTTCTATCCAATCAGTGATGAAGAAATCGGACGAGATCTTGCGGTGAAAACCTACAATGGCGAAGTGACACGAGGCGACTCTGTTCTCTACGAGCATGCCGTCGAACTGAAGTTCACTCAGCAGAAACGCGAGCAGATTTTGACAGCGTGGAAAAACGTGGAGGTCCGCGATCGACTGGGGGCACTAGGGGTGTTAGTGCTCCTGGGAGCCGTACTGTTGATGTGCAGTTCTGCGCTGCTTGGTTTGGTGACCAAGCGAGTCGAACGCCGCGAGCAGTTGCAGGCTGCTTAGCGGGCCTGGATGGGGCAGAGTGACGGAGTTCCGGTCGCATCGGGCGCTGATCCTGTAGCACGAGGCGTCCGGCTTCGCTGACCGGATGCACTCCACTACAATGCTGGCCGTGAGGGAGTGAATTCTCGGTTGCTCAGTGGAGATTGCTAGGATGACGAGTCGGATCACACGTCGTCGTCGCAAAGTCACCAACGTCGGGGCCGTTCCCGGCTCGTTTCGGATCAAGGCGAAGGCTCTCAAGCCCGTCATCACCGTCACTCAGTACAACGCTGATCGATATGAGCAGCGGACGGATCTCTCGCCTGATCAGATTTTGGAAACCGACGCGGCGCAGGTGACTTGGATTAGCGTCGATGGGCTGGGCAACCGCGATACGATTGCTGCCTTGGATGAGCACTTTGGGATCCATGACCTAGCGATCGAAGACGTTGTCCACACCTATCAACGGCCTAAGTTGGAGGTCTATGACGATCACCTCTACATCGCGATTCGCATTCCATCGTTCGAGAAATCGTTGGAACTGCAGCAGATCAGTCTCTTTGTGGGCAAGCACTATTTGCTCAGTTGGCAGGAGCAACCATGCGAGTCCTTTGCCGCCGTTCAAGATCGTATCAAGAACGGGCGTCGCCAGATTCGTGATCTTGGGCCGGACTACTTGGCTTACGCTCTGATTGATGTTGTTGTCGATTCGTTTTTTCCGTTGCTGGATCAATACACCGAGCGACTCGACGATCTGGAGGAGCAATTGAGCCAATCGGAGGTATCGGACTCGGTCATTCGCGATATTTATGATTTGCGGAGCGATGTTCGCCAGCTTCGCAGGATGTCATGGGCGACCCGTGACTTGATTCGTAGCCTCGAATCCTACGAGGGCGATCTGATTGGTGATGAGACCAGGCTGCACTTGCGAGATGTCTACGATCACACGCTGCACTTGGTGGAGTCACTGGAGTCTGCTCGGGAAACGTGTTCTGATCTTCGAGACCTGTACATGTCGGCGGTCAGCATGCGGATGAACGAGATCATGAAAGTCCTGACGATCATCGCAACGATCTTCATCCCGCTCAGTTTCATCGCAGGTCTCTATGGGATGAATTTTTCAACCGAGACTTCGCCCTGGAATATGCCCGAAACGCGTTGGTATTTCGGTTACCCGATGGCATTGGTTTTGATGACCGCGACGGGAGGTGGAATGCTGCTTTTCTTCAAAAAACGCGGCTGGCTGTTCTAGAGCGAGGACATTTCTCGTGCTTCGTGCTTCGTGCTTCGTGCTTTGCTGCTTTGCTGCTGCGCAGCGTCAACGATAGACTCAGGTGCACGGACTTCACAAGATTGACGAACAAACGGATGCACGCGGAGTTTTGAGTGTCTCTTCGGCACCGTGTTGGGGCTGATGCTTTTCGTTTGAAGCGATGTCCGGCTAGCAGCCTCTGAGTTGCTCGACTTCCCGGTTCTTTCATCTCTCACTCGAGACTGCGGTGTGAAAATCACATGTCAACGATTCTTGGCGTGCACCAGCCAAGCGATTGTTTTCGTCGCAAGTACGCTCGTCTTCGTTTGCGTGGTCGCCCCAACGCCTGCGATCTCGGCGCCGCCACAGGAGGTCGATGATTCGATTGCCCAGTGGAACTTGTACTTTGAGCACGTTGCGGATGAGTACCAACTTTCGGCAGGAGTTGATTCACCACGCGGACTTCAGCTTGTGAAGACGCCCGTTCTCAACTACACCAACCCGGTTAGCGAACGTCAGCAACATGGTTCGATTTAGGTTTGGACCGACCTGGGGCGACCAGCGGCCTTGGGGAGCATTTGGTCCATTATCACTCCTAGTTCCGCCAAGTCGCGGATCACATCCCACGAAATGCTTTCGCTTTCTGAATTGCCGTTGCGCGTCGTTCGACCAGCCATGGACGACATGCGTAAGGATGTTCCAAGAGTATGTATGGGTGGTTCCAAAGCCCGGCGTCATGTGGAACGTCTTGCCCTGCTTCTTGCTGGTGGTCCAGCTAGGTTTTGGGTAGCGTGTGTTGTGAGCGGCGAAGCGTGAGCTTCGGGACGCCTAGAAATATCGCGATTTACCTTGGCCTCTGCCAGTGGTTCATTTGATCAACCCGGCTCACTTGTTGAACCAGTGCACACTAGCCGGACTTTGTCAGGCAGTTGATTGAGCTCGCTGGGATCCAGTAACGGCATTCGAAAACGAAAAAAGGCGCCTCACAACTGCGGGGTTGTGAGGCGCCTGTTCGACGAGGCATTCAGGATCAATGTTCAAGTTCTGGCTTGGACAGCCAGAGTTGAAGCTTAGACCAATTCTTTCTTGGCACCGACGAGTGTTCGAAGACGTTCTGCCAACAAGTGGGCGTCGAACGGCTTCTTGAACGTTTCGTTGATGCTGCTGCGATCGAAGCTCATTGGCTGGCCATCATCTGGCAGCAGTGCAATGAGGATGACATCAGTGAAGTCGATATTCTTTCGCAAGTTCTGGCAGATTTGTACTGCTTCGATCTTGCCGATCGAAAAGTCGACGATGATGCAATCTGGATTGAAGCTTTCCGCTTGAATTCCAGCCTCGAATCCGCTCGCGGCGACTGCCACTTTGAACGCTTTCTCGGGTGGAAGCTCACGCTTCAAGTTTTCAATCAACACCTGGTCTTGGGCGACGATTAGGCACTTTGCCATTGCTTCGTCTTCCAAATCGCCCAGGGGCATGCCGTGCTCCTTGAGAAACTTAATTAAGTATTCTCTTGGAATGCGGCGGTCCTGTGATCCAGGAATGCGATAGCCTTTCAAACGCCCCGAGTCGAACCACTTCGATACGGTTCGGGGTGCTACTTTACAGATCTTGGCGACCTGTCCAGTTGTGAAGACCTTCATACTAGGTTCTCCATAACGCCTCGTTTTATTCCCTAGAATAATGGTGCGTCGGTAACCATTATTCTCGCAGCCCTTCTTCGTTGACTTTCAAATCAAACAACCGGTCCTGATCGGCTGTCTCTGCTCGTTGCGGTGGGTCGCATCAAGCAAATGAATGTTTTGAACTTCTACGCTGGGTCGGGGCCATCCGGTTTGCATCTTGCGACGCTCACCCTGCGGGATCCTCGCGGTTTTTGTTATCAAACTCATCTGCAATCACAATGAATGTGATCGCCCACAAAACTGTGGGTGGGGTAGAAGCTGTGAACATCGGCGGTCAATGCCCAACCCTCCGGCAACAAACTCACATACTCTCGCCGCACTCATCCGTGAATGAAACGCAAGTGATGGTTTGTTAGGAAAGTTCGGCTATGGTCGCCGGTGTTGCGTCTGCAAACCTGTTGCGATCTCGAAAGATCACCGCAAGCATTGCAGAATGCGTTCCCAGAATCCCCCCTGGGTGAACTCCAGACACCTGAACTGTCTCCCTTGGTTTGAGAAGATTGCGGTGAAGCAATCTCGCAGACCAAACTCAGTGCAAAAGTCTTTTGTCCGAGAGTTACTTTCGAGTAAAACCGGGGTAACTCTTTAGTGCGTTTGAATGGGAACAAGCACTATCAACGGTTTCACCTATCCGCAGCCCATCATTCGGCACCCCACCTGTGGGTCAGATGAGGCTAGATCCCCGTGTTTCTTCAGTTCTTAGACGAGCGAGCGGGCCTCCGAGTGCCACCAATTCGAACATCTGAAACGAAAAGTTTTTTTCACAAATCTTTGTTTGGGGGCACCAATCCCAGTATTTGCTACAGCGGTTGCAACAGGATCGCTCTTGCAACCCTCCCAGGCCTCCTAATCGCCTGACCAGGGAACGCTCGGAGTGGTGTTGGAACGGTCCTGGAACGGTCCTCTTCGCGGTAAGCCGGTTTGCCTTCACCGCTGGGGGATGGGAAACTTTGACCCAGCTTTCACCGTCGAACCCCCAACAGAGTCAGATCGCCTGATATGGAAGACTACGCACGTGACTTTTTTCGTACTGCCATCGAAACTCCCAGCCCATCAGGGTTCGAGGAACCCATCCAAGGCCTAATCCGTGATTACATCACGCCGCATGCAGATGAAGTGCGTACCGATGTGCACGGGAACCTGATTGCTTCCTGCGGTGATACGAGTGGTCCACGTTTGATGTTGGCGGGGCATTGCGACCAGATTGGAATGCTGATTTCGTACGTTGATGATCTGGGGTTTCTGTATGCACAAACGATCGGTGGATGGGATCCGCAGCAGTTGATCGGTCAAGCGATGACGGTGTGGACCGACAGTGGTCCGCTTCCCGCTGTCATTAGTCGGAAGCCCATTCATTTGCTCACGACCAGAGAACGCAGCAAAGTCGTGGATTTGGATGAACTTTGGTTGGACATCGGCGCCGCCGACAAAGCAGAAGCGGAGGCACTGGTGCGAATCGGGGATCCTGTGACTCTGGATCTTCGTTACCGAGAATTGCTCGGTTCGCTCGTTACCGGCCCCGGCATGGACAACAAGACGGGCATGTGGACCGTCATTGAGGCTCTGCGACGTTCCAAGTCAGCTGGCTTGAGGTGTCATCTGCACAGTGTGGCGACGGTCCAGGAGGAAATTGGATTGCGCGGTGCCAAGACAGCCGCTGGAAGCATTGACCCCAGTGTGGCGATCGCAGTGGACGTGACCCACGCCTCTGACTGCCCGACGATCAACAAGCAGAAACAGGGTGAGATCTCGTTGGGAAAAGGTCCCGTGATCTTCCGTGGCCCCAATATCAATCCCAAAGTTGCTGCTCGATTGATCGAGCTTTGCGAGACCAACGACATTCCGTTCCAGTTAGCCGCCGTCGGGCGAGCCACGCCAAATGACGCCAACGCGTTGCAGATTCATGGCGGCGGTGTGGCGACAGGCTTGGTTGCGATCCCCAATCGCTACATGCACTCTGCCGTCGAAGTCTGCTCATTGGAAGACATCGATCATATTGCCCAGTTGCTGGCCTTGTTTGCAGGAGCGTTGACTCCCGAGGACGACTTCACCCCTGGGGTTTAGATGTTACCAACCGACCGGCTGTGTCCAAGCTTGCTGAAGTTGATCGTCAAAGGACGGATCGACGTGAGGCTTGCTACTGGTGATGACGGCTCTGACGTACAGTTCTTTTCCAGTCATCGTGTAGGTCGCAGTGTTGCCTTTGACGGTTGCCATCGTGCGTCCAATTCGCTGTTCGTCGGTCTGCTCAGCCTTGTTATCTGATTTGGCGAGCGTTGCAATGAACTCCGTCGTGTAAGTTGTATCACCGTCCGGCTGAATCTGAATCGACAGTCGCCGGGCGTCGGTATCGAACGAGACGTCACTCAATGTGACCCCGCTGGAGGCATAGAAATCGCCGCGTTCCATCGCTTGGATCAGATGCTCAGGCGTGAGATAGCGGCTGCGGACCATCACCCAACCGCGACCGGGACGCGAACCGGGTTTGCCGTGGTACTCGTGGCTGTCGTCCGTAGCGATGCCCATGATGGGAGGCACGTTCAAGCTGGTGCGGCGAATCGCGTTGACCAGATCCCAAATCCGTTCAATGCTGGGGTGGTCTTTGTCGCCTAGGTGATTGACGCCTGGGTGTCCGTTGTAGACCTCGTAAAAGCGTTCCGAAACTGCCGCCGCCAAATCCTCTGCGGTGACCGCGTAATGAAAGTTGGGGTGATTCAAGTGCGGCAGGACTTCGCGTCCATGCTTTTTCTCGTGTTCAATGATCGCTCTCAGGTTGTTTTCGATCGTTTGTCGAACGGTGTCGCCACCGATCGGTTGAATCGCTTCCGCCAAGTTCGTGGCGTTGATGTGAATCGGCTTGCCTTCCGACTTGTCGCTGATCTCTTCGGCGGGGATCAGAATGAATTTTTCGTTCTGCTCGAGGAGATACCGAAATTCATCGAGCGGTTTGAGGCGAACCTCGAAGTCATTGCCGGACGGATTGCCACGAGTCTGTACCCATTGCTTGCCAAAACGCTGTTGATAGCGGTCGAGAATTTTGTCATCGCTTCGGCTGATGACCTTCTTCATGGGCATCCAACGCATTCCCTCGCTGAGCACGTTGTGATCGGTTATCGCGAGGAAGTTGTAGTCACGTTCGCGATACCAATCAGCGATCATTTCGGGAAACTCGTCGCCATCGCTCCATAGCGAATGGGTATGTAGGTTTCCCTTCCACCAGCGAGCTTCGGGGCTGGTGTCGGATTCATCCGCTGCGGCAAAGGGGATGGATACAAAGAGGGAGGCCAACAGGAGCAGCAAGCGATTCATGGTGGGATTCCGAACGGAACGAGGCGGGAGCTTGGTCGTTGATCCAAGCAGATACGAGCTTGATCTTAGCCGATCCGCGATGCCTCTGTTGCAGTTGCCTTTAAGAAGCGACCGTCAGGACGTATGGTGTGATTTTTCAGTCGCATCCATCGGAAATTAGCATGTCCCATTCAGACCGTCCGGTTGCTCTCGTCACTGGTGCTGCCACTGGTGTTGGAAAGGCAACAGCCCTTCAGTTCGCAAAGCTTGGATACGATGTCGTCGTGAACTTCTCACGAAGCGAAACGGAGGCTGAGCAGACTGCCGCAGAATGCGAGGCGACTGGCGCAAAGGCACTGCTGGCCTGTTGCGATGTGTCCAACGACGAAAACGTTCGCGGGATGCTGACGAAAGTGGAGCAAACGTTCGGCCGACTAGACGTGCTTGTCAACAATGCGGCCACGACCAGTTTTATCCCGCATTCTGACTTTGAAGGACTGACCGAAGCGATGTGGGATCGCATGCTGGGAGTCAACCTCAAGGGAGCGTTTTTCGTCAGCCGAGCCGCCGCAAAACTGTTGCGTCAGGGGGATGGCGGGGCAGTGGTCAACGTCAGCAGTGTTGCTGCAGAAACCGGCAGCGGTTCCTCGATCGCATACTGTGCTTCAAAAGCTGGCCTGAACACGATGACAAAGTCACTAGCCCGCGTGCTGGCACCGGAGGTTCGTGTCAACGCGGTTTGTCCGGGACCGATCGATAGCCGCTGGATCCGGCAAGGAAATCCGGATTGGGATTTGAATGAGATGGTCAAGGATTATCCGCTACCACGACCATCCAGGCCCGAGGACATTGCTGACGCGATCGTCTTTTTTGCAACCGGAACCAGCATGGCAACCGGTCAGATTCTGAGCATCGATGGTGGACAAACGCTGTAGTTTCGGTTTCTCGGTTTGCCTGGTCTGCCCGCAAACTGGCCAATCAAGGGTTGCTGCGCGTCAATAAAGCCGCCTTTCCCGCTCTTGACGGTAGTTTCACGCGGTTCTCGTGCAGTGGAAGCACGATTTTGATTGACGAAATAGGGGTATTTCAGAGATAATGTCTCTACGGCATCACTGGATGGATCGTTTCAATAGATGACTCCCATTGCGAGCTGCGATTTGATCGTGACACGCTGGGGACAGTGACGCTGACACCTTATCTACCAGTCCGGCATCCCTGCTGGGCGATCTCACGGAAAAATCCAATGAGCATTGAACCACTATCATCTCGCCCTCGTGGACCAATGGACCATTCAGAATCACCGCAGCCCGCAGTTCGTGAAGCGGCCGTGGCACCTGCTGATACCGCGCGATCGTCTGTGTTTTGGCTTGCCCTGTTTGTGTGTGCGGTGATGCTTGCGATTTTCGCGACTCGCTCCTCTGCCCAAGGTTACGCTTCCATTCCGATGCATAAAGCGCTTCAAGCTGAAGCGGCGGTAAAGTCGCTGGAGGCGAACAGCAAGAAGTTCTTGCTCTCTGGCGTTGGCAGTAAGAACTCGGTCGTTGGATACTACGAATACTATGTGCCTGCGAAAATGACCGATCCCACTGATGGGGTGAAGCATATCTCGCAGTTGTCCAAGGACACCGTGGCCTTTCTTTCTCGCGTCCAGCGTGGTAACCGGCCCGCAGTGGCTCGGGCGCTGCTAGAGAGTGTTTACAAAGGCATGAAAAAAGTAGCGGAAGGAAATCATCATCCGGCTGCCCGCATCAATGCCGTCTTGATCCTTTCCCGACTGGATGTGCAGCAAGCTGATAACGCAAGTCGAACACCTCCTGTTCCGCTTTCAGCTGTGCTGCCGATCTTGGTGAAATTGTATGACGATGAAAACAATGTTGACGGAGTCCGAGCGGCCGCGCTGCAGGGCATTCACCGGCACGTGATGTATTCATTCCCGCGAATGGCAGGCGACAAGAAAGCTGCGATTCAGACTGCGATGACCAGCTTGTTGGAAGCTGAGCCGCCAAAGGATCGTGACGCTGCCGCTCACGCTTATCTGCAGCGATATGCGGTGGATATCTTAGACATCCTGCGTCCCGCTGCGGACACTGCCCTCGGAAGCAAGCTGGTAGGAATTAGCCAAGACCCTAAGAACCACAGCTTGATCGCGCTCTACTCCGCGTCCAAGCTCGGCCCAATGGGGAGCGCACTGAAAGACAAAATCGACAAGCCCGAGGACTTGCTTAACAGTTGGGCGATGCGTGCCTATCAAGCCTTCCTTGGCGAGTCCAAACGACTCGCTGCTTTAGAGCGGCCTGCGCCGTCGACCAAACAGCCTCGCAAGGCGATTGAATATCTCGAGAAGCCAGACCCCAAGGCGACAGCCCCACGCCGGACTCCAGGAATGGAGATGGACATGGACATGGATATGGAAATGGACATGGGAATGGATGATCGAACGGACGAGACTGGCATGGGAATGGAGATGATGGCGATGGACGAAATGATGGGAATGGGCGGGGGAATGGGAATGATGACACCCACCGCGAAGCCGCAGCCACCTCAGGTCACAGCTTCACGTCGCCGATTGAACTTCGTTTTGCAGCAGTTGCATCTAGGCGTCACCGGGGTTGCGCAGCAAGGCATGCCAACCAAGAACGTTGGTGGTGTGTTGGCGTCCGTAGGAGAGGCCAAAGAGCCTGTCGAATCATGGGTGACCAAGATGGATGAAGTGTTGACCGTGATCAACGACGTGAATCATGACGATTTGAAGAAGTACCAGGATGCCTTGGACGAGCAGGTTGAAGTGTTGCGAGTCTACTTAGGTGTGGAGGAAGAAGCTGCTCATGGAGTTCCTGCTGGAATGGCTCCCTCCGAGCCAACCGAGATGGTTGGCAACGAAGGTGCAGCACCCTCCGAGCCAACCGATATCGTTGACGAGCTTGCTCCGATCGCAGTCGACGAACTAGCGGCACCGTAGGCGTCTGTTTCGTGCTCGGATGATTCAGAATTGCGACGACCAGAATTGCAATGGCAGTTTTCTTCACGGCGATCTTTCTGTTCGTCGATGCATCCAGTGTGCTCGTAACGTTTACGTTGCAAGCCCTGCCAGATCATCTGGGCGAGCGGGCCTGGCAAGAATCGATCCCGATCCCGAATGCAGCAGGTTGTCGGATCTGTTCGCAACTGGCGACACGGTCCACGTGTCTGGTCTGGGCCCCAGCATGTCATTTGTAGCCGCAACTATTCTTTCGATCGACGCCATCGATCAAGCGGCTCAAGTTGTGTTTCAATGGATCGGTCACTCTGTCCCGTTTTGGGTTTCCCCTCGAACGCTGCAGCTCGTCGGTGAACGAAACTGAGAACCCTGGGCATCTTGGTCCGAAACACGTGAGGTTGGCTGAATTCGCGGCTGCTTAGATTTGCTAAACTGTCCGCTTCTCACCACCACACTGACCAGGATGTTGACGTGAATCATCGCTTGTATCGCTCTTTGCTTGCCTTCGTTTTGGCAATGGTTCCCACTTTCTCTGACGGACAAGAAACCGGAGACTCGAAAAAGATGGCTTCCCAATCGCCGATGTTGCAACCATGGACCGGGCCCTACGGCGGCGTACCCCCTTGGAACCTTGTTCGTACAGAGGAGTTCATGGCTGCGTATGACTCTGCAATCAAGCTGGCCGAATCCGAGATCGATCAGATCGCGGACCGAACCGAGCCAGCAACCTTCGCAAACACAATCGTGGCAATGGAGAACGCCGGTCGAACACTGAATCGGCTCAGCTCCATGTTCTTTGTCTACACATCCAACCTGAATGTTGGGCCGATGCCAGACCTAGAGAAAGCCATCGTGCCAAAGTTGTCCGAGCATGAAGACAGCATCTACCAGAATGGCAAGTTGTTTGCTCGGATCGCGGCCATCTATCAGAGCCCGGCGATGAGCGACGGTACTTTCGATACCGCGCAGAAGCGGTTGGTGGACGATCTCTACAAGACCTTCATTCGCAAAGGTGCCAAGCTCAGCTCCAGTGACAAAGCCAAGCTTTCTCAGATGAATACGCGGCTCGCGCGGTTGTTCACTGATTTCAGTCAGAACGTGCTGGAAGATGAAAAAGGCTATGTGACTTGGATTGAGGACAAAGCCGACTTGGCGGGACTGCCCGAGAGCACCGTGACGGCCATGGAGGCAGCTGCCGCCGAACGCGACAACCAGCATGGCAAGTACGCGATCACGAACACGCGTTCATCCATGGATCCGTTTCTCACTTATGCGGACAAGCGGTCGCTTCGCGAGAAAGTCTGGCGCAACTACTACAACCGCGGTGACAACGGCGATGAGCATGACAACAACAAAATCATCGCGGAGATTTTGAAGATCCGCGCTGCACGAGCCAAGCTGCTGGGCTACGAAACGCATGCTCACTGGCGTATGGAACCTACGATGGCCAAGGTGCCTCAAGCGGCCATGGACTTAATGATGAAAGTTTGGCCAAAGGCACTCGCCCGCGTTCGCGAGGAAGTCGCCGACATGCAAGCAATCGCTGACGAAGAATTGACAGCGTCTGGTAGCGAGAAAATCAAAATCGAACCGTGGGACTATCGGTACTATGCCGAGAAAGTTCGTAAAGCGAAATACGATTTGGACTTCAACGAAGTCAAACCCTACCTGCAGCTCGAAAAACTGCGTGAAGCGATGATGTGGGCCGCAACTCAGCTTTATGGTCTTCAGTTCAAGCAAGTCAGCGGTCTTCCCGTGTTTCACCCCGATGTGACCGTTTGGGAAGTGACCGACGCCAGCGACAAACACGTTGGCCTGTGGTATCTGGATCCCTATGCACGCGAAGGCAAACGCAGTGGAGCCTGGATGACCGACTATCGTGCTCAGGAGAACATGGACGAAGCGTTCACGCCGATTGTCTCAAACAATTCCAACTTCATCAAAGGCGCTGCCGGCGAAGTTGTGCTGATCTCTTGGGATGACGCAGTGACGTTGTTTCATGAGTTCGGACATGCTCTGCACGGCTTGTTGTCGAAGGTGAAGTACCCTAGTCAGTCGGGAACTTCCGTCGCACGCGACTATGTGGAGTTTCCTTCTCAAGTGAACGAGCATTGGTTGGAGACACCAGAAATTCTGAACAAGTTTGCCGTCCACTACAAAACCGGTGAACCGCTTCCCAAAGAGTTGCTAGAGAAGATCGAACGCGCCGCCACCTTCAATCAAGGTTTTGGAACCGTTGAATACTTGGCCAGCGCCTTGATGGATATGAAATTGCATTTGGCAGGCGACGCGGACATCGACCCGGATCAGTTCGAACGCGAAACCTTGGCCGAAATGGGCATGCCCAGTGAGATTCCAATGCGACATCGAACGCCACAGTTCATGCACATCTTCAGTAGCGACAGCTACTCGGCCGGTTACTACAGCTATCTGTGGTCAGACGCGTTGACTGCGGACGCGGCCGAGCGTTTTGAGGAGGCCGGTAGCTTCTATGACAAAGCCGTCGCCAAGAGTTTGCACGACAATGTGATGAGCGTGGGAGATACGATTGATGCTGCAGAAGGCTTTCGTCGTTTCCGAGGTCGCGACGTGGACACCAAGGCACTACTCCGCAAGCGTGGTTTTCCTGTTGATTGAGTTCGTTCAGACTCCGCAAAGATTTTCCAGGGAAAGCCAGCGACTTCTTGAAGATCGCTGGCGCCAAGACAAAGAAGTTATTTATGTCGGGCGTCAAACGCCTGATTTCGATTCGACTTCAATGCGACATCGCGTCGAGGAAAAGCCTGCATCGAACCACACGATGATTTCATCTCCGATTCCTTCGCCAGCTTTGATCGGAAAACGAAATTCCATTTTGGTTCCGAACCCTCCCGTTTTGACGAGCCCATCATCGAGGTAAAGCCGTTCGGCGAACGTTCCGCTGTTGTCCAGTCGGATCGAGTGCCCTTTGTATTCCGCCTCGAACACTTGATGTCGCTTGATTCGGACGGAGTAGATGATCGTGGCGATCGCAGCGCCAGCAAGGATCAGCCCAAGAGTGGGTGATATGCGGAAGAAAGCGAGGCTCAGTAGCGGTAGCAGCCACATTCCAATGACGGTACTCCAGCTATGAAGTTTACGATAGTACGACTCCGTTGAATCAAGCAGCTTTGGACATCCGAGGAAGAATCTTCCGAGCTTGAAGCTGCACTCGGTTCAGGGGGTGAAGACAGTCCTTCAATGGCAGTTCGAATCTCACTGGCTTGTTGGTAACGCCTGGAGGGTTCGGCCTCCAACGTTCGCAAGACAACTTCGTCTAAACGAACATCTACGGCGACCTTTTTCGAGGGCGGCTGGAACCAGCCCATCGGCGGTTCACCCGTCAATAGCTCATAAAACACGACGCCCAGGGAATAGATGTCGGCGCGATGGTCGACTGTCTTGCTGGTCGACATTTGCTCCGGTGCCATGTAGCGAGCTGTTCCCATGACCTGTTGGGTGCCAGTCAATTCCATTTCTTTGGCGGCTTGCTCGTCGCTGTGCAGCATCTTTGCCAAACCGAAATCGGCGATTTTGATCTGGCCATCACGGTCGACCAAAATGTTCTCCGGCTTGATGTCACGATGAACCACTCCCCGGCTGTGGGCAAACTGCAGTGCGTCGCAGATCACCGGTATCATCTCAAGAGCGGCGCTCGGGGAAACGCTCTTGGATTGGATCGTGTCCCGCAGCGTAACGCCCTCGACGTACTCCATCACGATGTAGTGCAGGCCTTCGACTTGTCCGAAGTCGAACACCGAGACAATGTTTGGGTGATGCAGCTTTGCCAACGTTTGAGCCTCCCGCTGGAACCGCTCACTGAGGTGGCCCGAAGCCTGAATTTCGCGAGGCAGTATTTTGATGGCCACGTCGCGATCCAAGCTGATCTGCCGACCACGGTAGACGGCCCCCATGCCTCCGTGACCAATCAACTCCGTCACTTCGATACCTGTCAAAATCGCATTCAGTTCTTCGGCGCCGGGGACCTGGAAACGCGATGTCGAGGAATTACTGCTGTCCTGCGTTTCGGCCAAGTTTGGACTGCCCGAGGATTCGCTTTGAGCCTCGCGACTGAGGCACTGTGGACAGAACGAATACTCGATTCCCTGGCTGAGGGGAACGCCGCACTTCTGACAGGTAGCAGGTGAATTCATCGATGATGGGCCAGTCTTAAACGCGAACGGTGGAAGGAGGACAACCTTCAATACTGATCTGCAGCAGCCGTGTGACCAACATTCTTGCGAATCTCAGAAAACTCTGGACGGATCGGTTCGGAAAGCGGTCATTTGGCGAACAAACCGATCATCCAAGAGATCTCTTCGTCGGTGTCTCCCTCCGAAGACAGTGTCGCCGAAACCTCTTCCCGCAGCAGTTGTCCATACCGTTGGCGAAAACGCGAAGCGGCTTTTCGCACCGCTGTGGGCGTGACTTCTAACGTATCGGCGATTGCATCGTAGTCGAGTTCAACGGATCGCAGCGACGGAACCAGCAACTCGAAGCGACGTGTCTGCTGCTTCGCGTCATACTCCAAACGCAACCGATCGATCGCTCGCTCCAAGAGGGTCACCGCCCAAGCGCGATCGAACTCGTCGGCAGGAGAAGCGACGTCCGTGCTGGCCGAGCGATTGCCGTGGTAAAGCTGTTCGGCGGTCATGAAATCGATCGACAAGACATGGGTTTTTCCCCCGCGACGCAGCGTTTGTTGTGCGACGTGGTCGCTG
>JBGCGI010000080.1:0-11436 GCA_045110715.1 Rubripirellula sp. | reverse complement strand
GACGCCAAGACGGGTCAGACGCTCAAGCGTCTGTCGGGGCACGCCACCCATGTCAACAGGCTGGCGTTCAGCAACGACCGCAAGCACCTGTCTTCTGCTGGCGCAGACGGAAACGTTCTGACGTACGATTTGAACCAACTGGATGATGAACCCACTGTTTTTCGAGCCGGGCATGGAGTCACATCGATTCGATACTTGCAGGACGACTCTTTGGTCGTGGCAACGTTCATGGGGACGATTCAAATTGTCGATCCACAACGCAAGTCCGTCTTGAGTACGCTGCAAGGACATCGCATTCCGGCTTTGACGCCTGGCAAGCCGGCACCTGGCCCGATGATGATTCGCTCGATGTCTGTCTCTCCTGATGGCGGGCAGTTGATTACGGTAGATGACAACGGCATGGTCTACGCGTGGCCGCTAAGCCAATCCGAGAGCGCTGCCTCCGCGATATCGGCGTACGAGAACCAGGCGCACTGGAACGTCTCACTCGAAGACGACATCTTGAAAGTCGGAAGTTTTCAACGCGACGATGAAGATGGACGCCCGTATGGTTGGGACGAACTCTCTGCGTTTGACGATGGTCTTGGTCGTCTGCAACCGCGAGGCAATGGCAGTGTGACGATCAGTACGACCGACTCCGATCGCAGTACGGGCATTTCGACCACAATTGAGATCCCCCAAGACACTGAATACTTGACCTTCGTGGCTCGCCTGCGCGGCCCAACACTAGCCGCATCAGCAGGCCCACTTGCCGAGTCCGGCGTTTCGTTTGGCTTGATTGACGGTGACGGGAAGGAACGCGTCTTTCGCCGTTTGCAACCAAGCTACAAAGGCTATCGAAGTTGGCTGGTGAAGTCCGGGACCGCACGCGTGCTGCCGGGAGAGACACATGTCCGCGTCAAGATCGACATTGCCAACATGGTTGGTGGATTAGAAGTCGACGACATTCGAGTGATCCCTTCGAGTGTTGAGAAAGAAGCTACCTCGGCACAGCTCGCGTCATTAAAAACGGCACTCCGTACCGACGATGCAAACTTGATCGAACAATTGATTCAGGCTGACCCCAAGATGCTGGAATTGCGTTCAGGGGACAGCGACAACGGTACCCCGCTGACTCGGACGGCATGGGTAGGAGCGCCTCGGGTTGCTGCCAAATTATTGGAACTAGGAGCGGAGATCGAGGCGAAGGATTGGAATTGGGGAAATTCTCCACTCCGCTGGTGCGGCTGGTGGGGAACCGACAAAGTCGCCGAGGTTTTGCTCAAAGCGGGAGCGGAGATTGGCAACACGGGGCGTGCGGCTCAAGCATCGAAAACGTCGAACGGTTCCCGCACACGCCCTGATGCAGACTTCGACAGAGTCACGGAACTCGTCGAACAGTACGAAGCCGCAAACCAATAGTCTGCTTCGCTGCTGCATCTAGGACGGCGTTTTTGCCAAGATTGTTTCGACCAGCAGCGACTCCTAACGGATGTAGTGATCGTGAAGCCAAGCGGTCGCGCCCCGGGTTTCTGTTGGGGGGCATGCTGGCTCACAATCCAATCCGCGTCAATGAAGAATGCCGAATTCTTTGCAGTTCGTTCCGCCCTCAATCGCAGAATTGAGAGAAACTAAAGTGAGTGAGCAACTCGACGGAGGGAGTTGCATGGCACACCCAACGTACGTTCCGTCCTTGCACAGGATGCTTTTCCATGCTCTCTACTCCGAAACAAATTCCGATTGTCGAGCACAGATATGTCAAATGAAAATAGCGGGGCACTCAAAAAACGCGTGGCAGATTCACTAGGGAAGTTGGGCGACGATTTTCAGATTTCCGTCGAGTGTGATGAGTCGCAAGGAATCGTCACTTTGAAGGGTAGCGTCCCCACGACGGGTGATCGCAGTTTCTGTGGCATCGTGACACGCACCATCCCTGGTGTTCGCCGTGTCGAAAACTTGATTGAAGTCTTGGACGCTAAAAAGTAGCCCAAACGTTGAACAGTTACTTCAATCGATACAGATGATTCTTACTTCGCAGCAGCAGCGAATCATCGACAGGAATCGGACTGGCAACCGTGAACTGTCCGTCATCCCCAATCTTGTTTTCCGAAACGACCTCGGGCTGAGAACTTGAAAGTGGTCCGATCACATGCGTTGTCCCGTTCTCTTGTGTCACGTAAAGATGGTCACCTGCGACAAGCGGCGAACTGCTGTAGCCAATTCGGGACTTGGGAAGTTGCACGGTCCAAAGCGACTTCCCGGTCGCGACATCAAGGCAACTGATTTTCCCTCTCGCTTTCTTGCCGTCGCCAACCACGTAAACGCGGTTTTGGAGTGCGGCTGGTGTTGGGACATCGCTGCCCAAATCATCACGGAACCAGGCAATCGCGTCTTTGCCTTTTCCCGAGGCCAATTGGTCCATGTTCACTGCAGTCAACGTGTTGCCGCGTGAGTAAGGGCAAACGATTAGGTTGCCGATAGCGACCGGAGAAGAAATTGAACGGAAGTACTTTTCGCCGTCGGGGTTGAATCCCCCGAGTCGTCCGATTTCTTTCCCGTTGGTTCCGTCGTGAAGTGTTAAGTGGTCGGCCCCCATCACTGCAATGGCTGGTTTGCCGTCGACCGTAACCGCCAATGGTGTCGAATAGCTCTGAGCAGCTTCTTCGGGCGCGCCTAGCATCCGGTCAACTTTCCAAAGTTCGTCGCCGGTCTTCTTGTCGTACGCCGCCAAATAGCTTGGACCGGTTTGCATGACTGCAACCACGATCGCTTCATCGGTCAGCATGGGCGAGGATCCAAGATCCCACCACAAAGAGTCTTCTCCGTATTTGTCCTGGAGGTTGATGTGCCATCGAGTTTTTCCATCGGCACCAACGCAAGCGAGATCGCCGCTTCGGAAGTACGCGAAGACAGAGTCGCCATCAGCAATGGCGGATGGGTTACTGCCGCTGCCCTTGGCGTGCTTGTTGCCTCGATCCGTACCGAGTGCAACCTCCCACTGAACTTTGCCCGTTTCGATATCGAACGCTTGCAGCATGTTCTTCTTGTCGTTGCCCATCGTCAGGTACGCCGCGTTGCCGCTCACAACAGGTGTGCTTCCGCCTTTGCCTTGAAGTTCAGCTTTCCATTCAACGCCGTCGTCTTCCGACCATTTCGTCGGGAAAGCATCGCCTGGGGCAACACCATTCTGCTGGGCGCCGCGCCACTGAGGCCAGGAAGAGCCGTTTTCTGCACGGACCGGTGTGACCGCGAAAATGCAAAGGCAGGCGAAAAAGCAAACAAGGACGTGAGAAATCAATCGAGAGAGTTGCATGACGGTTCTTCTAAATCGTGCGTGTCGTGTGTTTTGTGAGACAAAGTAGCCGGGCAATGATCGGCACAGCAGTGATTGACATTGCCAGCGGATTGCCAGTGAGGCGGGAAGTTGAGCGAAATGAACTGCCTGAGATCTGGTCAGCTCTGCTAGAATCTTAACCGGGATCCAAGGATCGATGGGAGGCGTTTCCCAACGGAAAATGCTTTCGCGTTCGGAACCTGGATACCACCGCACACTTATTCTCGTTAGCTGAGACTGTTTCGATATGTTCCGTCACGCAACGATTGCTTTGACGTTCTTCCTGGTTTCGATCAGCGCGCCCCGGCAGGGGATTGCGCAGAGCGTCGATCCGAACGCAACTCCTACCGAGATGCTTCAGAAGCACGACGTCGACAAAGAACAACTGCTGAAAAAGAAGTACTCGAGCCGGCAGCAAGCCACGATGGAGATGTGGCGGGGACGCGATACCACTCGCGAAGAAGTACAAGACGCTGCTCAGCATCCTGATCCTGAAGTCAGCGGTCGAGCCAAATGGATTCTCAGACAGTGGCGTCGAGGATCGCTGCCAGGCACGCCGCCCGAAGTTTCGCGACAACTTCAAAGTATGGATGGACCATCCGCAGTTGCACGATTACTGGAGGGTGGGCACTTCGCAGCTGCGATCGTGGCTGTCGAAGAGTCCGTGGGCACCGTGGAACGCGAGGCGATCCAGAATCGAATCACTTCGGCGCTCGTGCAGCGATTCCCGATCTATGTCCACCATGCCATGAAGGGGGATTCGCTGACCGAGCTACTGAAGCTGATCGACATGGTTGCCGACACGAAGGAACTCGCGTTGTGTCGCATCCAGTTGATGCAGGAACTAGGATTGGAAATCGATGACGGACGTTTGCTACCTTCGTCCAGTCAGGCTTGGTCCAAGACGAATGTGGAGCGAGCGAAAGTGTTGGAATTGACGATACTTGGTCGACACGACGAAGCGATCGACATTGCCAAGAATAGCGCCGATGCAAAGCTCCTTCAACAATGCCGAATGGTCGCGGGGCGCTGGGACGACGCGGCCAAAGACAACGCCCGACTGGCCAGAGAAGCCGACGCGGGAAGCCACGAACACGCTCGCCGCTGGAGCATGACGCTGGTCGCGGCCGAGCGAGCGGGTGACGCAGAGTTGGCGACCGAAGCGATTGCTGCACTCACGGCGCCGGTAGAGAAATTCGACGAAGAAACCGCCGAGCTTGCGAAACAGCTTGCCGAGGAAACCGCCAAACTTCGTTGGAAGAGTTTGGCAAGTCACGGACAAATCGAATTAGCGTTTGGGATTCTCGACAAGCTCAGCCCCCATCATTCCGCCTCGGTGGCGATTGACGCGTCGCGAACCGAGCGTGCTTTTGATGTTCTCGGTTTTCCCCTCAGCCGCATGGACACGGACCTAACAAAGTGGGTCGCTCAGGCGATCGATGCCGAACGAGAATCGAAACTGAATGAGCCGTGCGCAGAATTGCGGCGAGTGTTGGCACTGTTGCAGACGTTGATTTCGGTCGGACGCGACGACGCAGCGTGGAGCATCGCTCAACAGTTGAGCGAGAGTGATGCGAAAGTTGATACGTTGCTCGTTCGCGAGTACGTGCTTTCAACCTTGACGATGACGCGCCGGACGGACTGGATGGTGAAGCTTGCCGTCATGGACGGCGAGAAGGAAATCAGCGATGCCAGTGTGCATACGATCGCGAGAACACTGAACGACGCCGACGGGCTGACCCTTGAAATCATGATTGGAGCGCTCAGTCGTGTGATGCCTGGCCGCACAATGAAAGAGCGATTGGCCGCTGCCGTGGAATTGTTGCAGGGAGATCTCCCGGAAGGCTTCTACCCAGACAGCGGTTTTCAACGCCTGTACGAGCATGTGACCAACTTGCGTCCCTCAAGAGATTTGCGGCGTCGAACGGTTCAACTGAAAGAGATCCTTGCCAACGACGAGTTTGTCCACTTCTTCATGAATCACGGACTCCCCGATTTAGCGGCCGGCTGCCGTCAGAAGATGGCGGAAACCGGAGACGTCAGCGCGTTGTTCGCTCTGGCTGACCACCAATTGGACTTCGGACGCACTGCCTTGGCAGAACAATTATTCGAGGGCGTCTACCGCAGGGTCGTTGCAACACGTGCCAGAAGTGTGAAGGGAGCCACAGACACATCGCTTGCAGTCAAGTCGTTGATTGGATTGTGGAGCATCGCTCGGCGATCAGGGGATGACGAGCGACGCGAGGAACTGCTTCGTGAAATCCGGCTGAGTCTCTGCTCGCCGTCGGCTCGATTGCGAAACACCATTGCCCAGTATTTGGTCGATCGCGAAGAAGCGCTGCTAGCGATGGAAGTCTATGAAGTCCTCTTGCCGATGACGGTGTTTGGGACCAAGGATCAAACCAGCCTCTACGATGTCGCTCGCAGCTACTCATTGCTCGCGCGTAAGACAGATCCCAAAGAGGCGGCCCGTTGGTTCGATTTGGCGGTCGTTGGAACGTCCGATTCCATCAGCTACCGCCCCGGAGCTTACATCACGTTGCCGTTGTATGTTCAGCGCTGGTCGATCGAGGCGGCCATCAAGGCAGGCGACCGCTACTTGGCACAGCAGAGCATCGAACGACTGTTGCAGTTAGATCCGATGGACATCGACTTCGCGGAACGATTGCTTCCGAAAATGCGCGAGGCCGGCATGGAAGACTTGGCGGACAAGGCCCTGGATCGAATCGTCGAGAAGGGAACTGCCTATGTCCAGAAATTCCCGTTTGACGCGATGACGGCGAACAACTTGGCCTGGGTTGCAGCGATGAACGAACGGCACCTCAAGGACGCGAGATGGCTTTCCGAGACCGCCGTCCGTGCGGAGCCTGATAGCGCGATTTATCGCGACACATTGGCGGAAGTGCTCTTCCTGCAAGGCGAGATCAAGCAAGCATTGCAGGTCGAACAGGCATGTCTCCTGGACGATCCTACGCAGTGGCACTTGCACGAGCAGGTCAGTAAGTACAGCAAAGCTCTTGGCGAAGGCTGACCGTTACTCTGGTTCCGCATTCAGAATACGAACGACCTTCTCGAAATCACTGGTGTCTTCCACGATCTCACCATCGCGAAGCACGATCGTTCGCTTCGCGTTCCGAGCAACGTTCTGATCATGCGTGACCAGAATCACGGTGATCTGTTGCTCTTCGTTCAACTCGCGAAATAGTTCGATCACTTCGCGGCTCGTCTTCGAATCGAGGTTCCCCGTTGGCTCATCGCCCATCAAGATCGAAGGTCGATTGACCAGTGCTCGAGCGATTGCCACACGTTGCTGCTGCCCACCTGACAACTGTCCCGAATGATGGTCCAGTCGGTCGCCCAGCCCCACCTTGTTCAACATTTCGGTGGCACGATCCCGACGCTCGCGTGCCGAAACACCGCTTGAGTACAACAGCGGCAGTTCGACGTTCTCGAGCGCCGAGGTTCGATTCAACAAATTAAAATTCTGGAACACAAATCCCAACTGCTTGTTGCGAATTCGAGCGCGCTGATCTCGATTCATGGTCACAATTTCCTGACCATCCAGCTCGTAGCTCCCGTGCGTCGGACGATCCAAGCAGCCAAGCGTGTTCATCAGCGTTGACTTGCCGCTTCCCGATGGCCCTACCAAAGCGACATACTCGCCCAGTTCGATGCCAAGAGTCACCGTTCGCAACGCGTGCACTTCGACTTCCCCCAAGTCGTAGACACGCCGGACATCTTTCAGGTCGATCAGCGGCATTCGTTCACTCGTACCGCAACGCGTCGATGGGATCCAAACGGCTTGCTCGCCGCGCTGGATAAAAGCCGAAGAAGATCCCGACCGCGGCAGCAAATCCCATTGCAACCGCAGCTGCGGGCAACGACACCACAATTGGCCAATCTGCCGCGGGGCTGTAAGCGTTGATCAACATCGTTGCTCCCGCCGAAGCCGCAGTGCCAAGTGCTAACCCGATCGCGCCGCCGATGCACGACAACACAACCGATTCGATCAGAAATTGACGCAGAATGTCTTTGCCGCGAGCACCGATCGCCATCCGAATTCCGATCTCACGAGTTCGCTCGGTCACCGAAACCAACATGATGTTCATGATCCCGACACCACCAACCAACAGTGATATTCCCGCGATGGCCGACAACATCAGAGTCATCGAACCAGTGATCACGCCCAAAGTCTCGGCGATCTCGGTAGTATTTTGAACTTGAAAGTCACCCGGCTCTCCCGGCGGAATGTCATGCCTTTCGTAAAGTAACTGCTCGATCTGCTTCGTTGCCACACTCATTTCCGATGGCGAACGAGCGGAGACCATGATCGCGTGTACGTTGTTGAACGCAGATCCATACAAACGTTTGCGGACCGTCGTATGGGGCATCAACATGATGTCATCTTGGTCATCCCCCACCATATTGGCACCCTTCTTCTCCAAGATCCCGATCACGCGGAAAGGGATGTTTCCAACTCGCAGCATCTTGCCGATTGGATTGGTCGTTTGAAACAATTTTGGAATCAGCGAATGACCAATCACACAGACTTTCGCACCTGAGTCGATATCGGAATTGGAGAAGAAGCCGCCAGCATCCAGTTTCCAGTTTCGTACCACCAGGTAGTCGGCGCCGACTCCCTGCATCTCTTTGGGGCTACAGTTTTCGTTGCCGTAAATGACTTGTCCGCCAGCGCCGATGATTGGCGAAGACGCCAAAACGGACTTGCAGTCGGTCCCGATGTGGTCCGAGTCGGACGACGTCAAGGTGGTCATGCTGCCTTGCCGAACACCGCCTTTGCGATTGGCACCGGGAAGCACGACAATCACGTTCGTGCCCAGGGCCTCGAACTGGTTCTGAATCAGAGCGCTGGCGCTCTGTCCGATCGAGACCATCGTGGTCACCGCCGCGATTCCGATCACGACGCCAAGGACGGTGAGTGCCGCGCGCATCTTATTCTTCAGCAACGCTCGGATTGCGATTCGAAGTGTGTCAAGGAAAGTCATTCACCGGTCTCTGTTGTTAGGATTTCTTTCCCGTGACCAACTTGTCGCCCACCTTCAAGTCGCCGCTAAGCAGTTCGGTGAATCGATTCTCGGTCAGCCCGGTATAGATCTCAACGGCCTTCAGTTTATCACCGTCAACGACCCAGACATGCCGCTTGTTACGTTCCTTGCGAGCTTTCGCTTTTTCAGCAGCGCTCATCTCTTCTTCGTCCTTCTCCTCAGACGAACTGGACCAGCGTGAGCCATCGAGCAATCCCTGGTCTTCCTTGCGAACAAGGCTGATGTCCTCCGGATAGAAACGCAATGCTTCGTTAGGGATCTTGGGTACATCCTTCTTCGAGTCAACTTCGAAGGAAATGCTGGCCGTCATCCCAGGCAGCATCTTCAAATCCGAATTGGACGCCGCGATCACCACCGGATACGTGACGACGTTCTGCGTCGTCACGCTGCTGACCCGGATCTGTTCAATTTCACCATCGAAGAGCTCATCTGGATGAGCGTCAACATTGAAGTTCACCGGACGCGATTCCGCTTTCGCTTTTTGAATCAACCCGATGTCGGCTTCGTCCACCGAAGCAAACACGTGAACTTTTTCACGCAGGTCGGGGGCCACAACAAATAGTTCGGGAGTCTGGAACTGGGCGGCCAGGGTTTGACCGGGATCGATTTTTCGGTCGATCACGACACCATCGACGGGCGAACGAATCTCGGTGTACTGCAGATTGGCTCGCGAGTTCTCGAGCGACGCAGTTGCTTGCAGAATCAAGGCCTTGGCGAGCTTGCGCTGGGCCTGCAACGCCTTGACTTCAAATACGAGCGCATCCATTTCTCGGTCTGACAAAAAGTCTTCGTTCGTCTCTCGCAACCGTTGCCCGCGTTGGTAGCTGTTGAGCGACTGCTGCAGTTGTGCCTCGTTTCGTTCGACTTCAGCTTCGCGAGTGGCCAGAGTCGCCATGTCGCGTTCGACGTTGGCGGTGAACAGCCTTGGATCGATCTTGGCCATGACCTGACCTTTTTGGACTTCATCATTGAAGTCGACGTTCAATTCGACAATGGGACCGGAGACGAAAGAGCCGACGGAAACCGAAAGCACAGGCTTGATCGTGCCGGTAGAGTTCACGTATCTGGTCACGTCTCCACGGACGATTTCGGCAGTGTCCCAAGTGACTTTGTTTCTCTCACGCCAATATTTCATCGCTGGCTTGTAGGACGCAAAACCTACAGCGCTAACCACGCCAACAAACAATAGAAATTTGAGCAGCTTTCTCATGGGGATCTGATCAAGACGAGAATGGAACGGCATCTGTTGGTTTTGCCGTGTTTTACCAACGGATTGGGCCGCTCGGCCCACCGAATTGGAAGGCTGAAAGGCGGCCAAACCAACGGACATAGCCTATACCGAATCGAGAGAACTGTAAGAGCGATCCGTTCCTTGCCTCACTCCTTTTCGGAATCGCCGTTGGACCAACAAACTAGCGTCCGTTCACGTCCGCCAGCGTTTTTCCGTTCGCCGCCTGCCATTCGGCTTCTTTTAGGTTCGCGAGTGTTTTCCAGGCAGGATGGTCGCTAGTCGGGCCCACCCGATGAGCCAATTGCAGGATCTCTTGAATTTCGATCTTTTCAGCTGGTCGGGCAAGCGTCAGTGCCCCCTCTTCTCCGACACCCTTGCTGACGCGGCACAACAAATTTGCTTCAACCAGCTTGGTCGTCATCTCATGAACCACTCGACTTGGCATTCCGAGTCGATCGCCGAGCTGTTGATTGTCAATCGGCTCTCCGGATTCAAACGAGAACGCGACTTCGCTCATGATCGGCAGCATCCAGTCTGGATCACCAGCAAGCAACGCCTCTTCATTGCGTGTGAATCGTTCCGGCCAATTGCCACCCAGGGATTGCAGCGTGTAGGTCAAAATCAAGCCAAACAGAATGATCAGCCACGTAACGTAAACCCAAAACAAGAACAGCGGCAACAATCCGATCGAACCGTAGATCGCCGAATAGGGAACCGCAGTCGTGACATAGATTTGAAACCCAATTTTCGCCAGTTCCCAGAGCAAGGATCCGACCAGCGAACCAATGGCAGCCGCCCGAACCGAAACGTGAGTGTTGGGCATCAATGCATACAACAAGAACAGCAGCACCCAACTGGCGGCAATCGAAAACAGATGCGACAGAATCAATCGACTGTCCGCACCAGCCCCGATTTCGACAAACCATTCCACTACTTGTCCCGACATGTACAGACTCATTGCCAGCAGGCCACTCCCCAGAGTAATGATCGACCAATGGATGGCCAATCGAAGGTGAATCGGACGCGAAGAGGGTGCGTCATAGATGCGATTCGAAATTTTCTCGGCTGAGATAGCCAGCGCGACGGCGGTGTACAGGAACAGCAACAACCCCAGCACACCGATCGACTTGACATCAACCGAAGCAACTTTTGCAGTCACTTCCCGAAGCGTGCGTCGAATACTAGCCCCAGCTTCTTTGGCGGCAGCAGCTTCGGCTTGTTGCTCCGCTATCTCGGAGGAATCGTCTACGGCATCCGGATTCGGTCCGTTCTCCGCATTGCTGTCCGCAGACCCCGGAGTGCCAGTGGCCGGAGTAAGCTCGACCCCCTGCTGATCATCCGCCTGCGAGTCTTCTGCTTCCCTGGGTGTCTCGACGCTTGCGACTCGCGTGTAGCCGGTAGGAGTGTCGGGGACTCCGAAGAACGAATACAGCTGATCCTCGACGTTGCTACTAACGCTTTCGACACCGCCGACGACTCGAAACATCACCAGCCCGAGCACAACAACGGGAATCAATGCAAAAATCGTTCGATAGGTCAGCTCGGCGGCCATTCCATCGGCCCGATGTCTTCGCAATTGGCGATAGCAGTGAACCGCAAGGTCCCAACTGTGTCGTACAAAATGCTGGCCGCGAGAAAGCTGTTCGCGCGGACTACGCACTGCGTCGACGACGTAGTTCCATAATCGAGACATCAAGTCAACCCGCTGTGGTTGTGAGTGTAGAACAATCGTCCCAATTGTTGCCCGCTCGAAGAGCGAGCCTCCGAAAAACAAATTGGGCAAATTGATCGGAAGAGAGCCGGGTGGGGAAAGAGAGTCGATCTCC
>JBGCGI010000079.1:0-7430 GCA_045110715.1 Rubripirellula sp. | reverse complement strand
TGACGCTGCGTGGAATGACCAAGGGCTGGAATCCAAAGTTGCACCGACAGTACTTTCAGTGGTTCAACGAAATCCGTTCGGCGCGTGGCGGGATGTCCTTTGGCGGCTTCAACGAGAACATCAAGAAGGCTGCGCTTGAGCGATTGCCCGAGAAGCTGAAGCAGAACTTGGCCAGCATCATCGATCCGCCTCAAAAGGCAGAGGCACCTGAAGCTCCGCGAGACTTTGTCAAGAAATGGGCTGTGGGTGACTTGGCTGAATTCGTTTCGTCCAGCGAGCATCGGCCGAACTTCGAGCGTGGCAAGCAGGTGTTTTCCGCTGGTCAATGTTACAAGTGCCACCGAATGGGAGTTCAGGGCGGAATTCTTGGACCGGACCTGTCTTCCGCAGGCGGGAGATTCAGCCCCAAGGACCTGCTGGTTTCGATGATCGAACCAAGCAAGGAGATCAGCGATCAGTATGGCGCGACTCAGTTCTTGACTGATGACGGGCGAATTGTCGTTGGGCGAATTGTCAACATGAACGGAAACAACCTCAGTGTGATGACGAACATGTTGGACCCTTCGGCCCCGACCAACGTCAAGCGTGACTCGGTCGAGTCGACCCAGCCTTCCAAGACGAGCATGATGCCCGATGGTCTGTTGGACACCTTCAACCAAGAAGAGATTGCCGATCTCGTTGCGTATCTCCGAGCAGGTGGGCGCCAGAATCACAAGATCTACACCGACGGAATCGCCAGTCAAAAACTGTGGTTGGAATTTCCCGGCGGAGAGGGGCCAGGCGCGGGCAAACACATCGTGCTGGTTGCCGGAGATCACGAGTACCGCAGTGAAGAAGCTTTGCCCCAGTTAGGGAAAATCCTGTCGGAGCATCATGGTTTCAAATGCACGGTGTTGTTCCCGATCGATCCCAAGACCGGGGAAATCAATCCCGAGAGTGTGACGAATATTCCTGGTCTAGACGCGCTCAAAACAGCAGACTTGGCCATCCTTGGGTTGCGGTTTCGAAATCTAGAAGACGATCAAATGAAGATCAGCGTCGACTATGCCGAAGCAGGAAAACCGGTGTTGGCAGTGCGGACTTCTACGCACCCGTTCAACATTCCTGAAGGTCGCAAGTACCGAAAGTACAGCTGGAATAACAAGGACGCCGCGTTCCGAGGTGGTTTTGGGAAACAGATTCTGGGTGAGACTTGGGTGTCGCATCACGGCAAGCATGGGAGTGAGTCGACGCGCGGTATCGTTGCCGACAAAGATCATCCAATCGCCAAGGGCATCAAGGATGGAGAGATCTGGGGTCCGACAGATGTGTATGAAGTGAAGCTGCCGCTCAGTGGCGATGGTCATGCGATATTCTTGGGGCAGATTTTGTCCGGCATGAAATCGAGTGACACTCCGGTTGCCGACAAACGCAATGATCCCATGATGCCGATCGCTTGGACACGTACATACAACGGCGGGCGGATGTTCACGACAACGATGGGATCGGCGGACGACTTGCCTAGCGAAGGCTTCCGCCGAATGCTGGTCAACGCGACGTATTGGTGTGTTGGCATGGAGGACAAAATCAAGCCGGACTCGAACGTTTCCATCGTGGGCGAATACGTTCCGACGCAGTTTGGATTTGGCAAGTTCATCCCCGGCAAGTATCCGGTCGACTACGATTTGAAATAGTCTTGCTTGGGTGAGTTTAGGTCTCATGATTCAAACGGCTCTACCCCAGTTGATACCGTCGGTCGAAGTGATCGACGTCGTCGGTGTCGGTGGCGGATGCATCAGTGAGGCGTTCCGAGTCGAAGTGCAGGAGGACTTTGGGAAACGTGTGCTGTTCGTTAAATCCAACGAGCTATCCTTCCTGGATAACTTTCAAACCGAGCAGGATGGCTTGCTGCGATTGGGGGAACCCGGCGTGATTGGGGTTCCCCAGCCGATCGCAGTAGGAACCGCGTTGGGCCGAGCTTGGTTGGTGACCGAATGGGTCGAGCAACATCGAATCGATGCTGTTTTCTTTTCTCGGTTCGGCACCGAGCTTGCGAGCTTGCATCAGGCAACGCTCGGGGATCGCATCGGGCTCGAGCGTGATGGTTACTTGGGATCGGCCGATCAGCTCAACGGGGAGTGTGGCACTTGGCCCGAGTTCTTTGCCTCGCGCCGGATCGAGTTTCAAATACGGCGGGCCGTCGATCAGGGGTTGGCAAGTAGACGCTTGAAAGACGATTGCGAACGAATCGTTGTCGAGATGGCGGACTTGTTGGATGGCCGCGAAGATCGGACGTCGCTGCTACATGGAGATTTATGGAGCGGCAATTATCTTTGCAGTTCGGAGGGCCAGCCTGTGATCTTCGATCCGGCTGCTCATTTCGGCTGTCGCGAGGCGGAATTTGGCATGCTCCAGCTATTCGGAAGCTGTTCCGATGATTTTTACGAGGCGTACCAGGCGGCGTTCCCATTGCCTGGAGGTTGGCAGCGGCGGGTGAGAGTTTATGTTCTTTATCATCTATTGAACCATTTGAACCTGTTTGGGGTCACCTATCGGGGGCAATGCGAAACTGTGTCGGCGGCAATCCTTCGCAGATGATCATTGTCCCATCCGCGATTTCTCCATTCATCGATTTACCTTTGAGAATTTTGAACGAATGCTTTCCGCTCGTGTGATCCCCTGTCTTGACGTCCACGACGGTCGCGTTGTGAAGGGTACGAACTTTGTCAATCTGCGTGACGCTGGTGATCCGGTGGAAGTTGCCCGGCGCTATGAGAAGGAAGGCGCCGATGAACTCGTGTTCTTGGATATCACCGCGAGTCATGAGAAGCGTGACATTATCTTGGATGTGGTTCGGCGCACGGCCGAACAAGTCTTCATGCCATTGACCGTCGGCGGAGGGATTCGAACGGTCGAAGATATCCGAGCGCTGTTGTCGGCGGGGTGCGATAAGGTTTCGATCAATTCGGCAGCCTGCCAAGACCCAGACTTCGTCCGCCGCGCGGCGGATCGCTTCGGCAGCCAGTGCATCGTGGTCAACATCGACCCCAAGCGTGTTCAGAAAGATGGGGAAGAAGTATGGGAAGTGCACATCAACGGTGGTCGGAAACCAACCGGCCTGATGGCCGTTCCTTGGGCGAAGGAAGTCGAGAACTTGGGTGCCGGGGAAATCGTGCTAACCAGCATGGATTGTGACGGCACTTGTGACGGGTACGACTTGCCGGTGACAGCTGCGGTGAGCGAGGCGGTTTCGATTCCCGTGGTGGCCAGTGGTGGCGCGGGCAACCCCAGCCATTTGGCCGAAGCGATCAAGGTTGGGAAAGCAGATGCGGCGCTGGCGGCGAGTATCTTTCACTTCGGTCAGTTCTCGATCGCGGAGACCAAGCAAGTCATGCGTGACGCTGGTATCCCGGTTCGTCTGTAGGTTGAATACTTGATGTCGACGTTCGATCCGCAACTACGCTTGATCCACGATCCGGAACCCGCTGCCGCGGAAGTCTATTGGATCACGCATGCTGGTGGAGGCACCAACACGTTGGCGCACCGCGCGCGGACCGCGTGCGCCGACATGCCGATACGAATCCAGACACCATGGATGCCAGCGCGCGAAGAACACACCGAGGCGACTTTTGCAGGCGACTTGAACGAGATGGCCTCCTGCGTGGCCGACACCATCGAACAAAGTCGTCAGGCCAGTGACGATGAGCTTCCGTTTGCTGTGGTTGGTCACAGTTTTGGGAGTGTGTTTGCTTACCGAGTGACGTGCGAGCTTGTTCGACGAGGAGTGAGCCCGCATCGGTTGGTCACGCTTTCGTTTCCTTCGCCCGAAGACATCGCGTATGATCGGCAACTGCATTCGCTGAGCGATGAAATGTTGGTGCGTGAGGTGGACGAGCTATTTGGCGGGATTCCTGCGGCCGTGCTAGAGGATGAGACCGCTCTCCATTACTTCGTCCCGGGGCTGCGATTCGACCTGGCGCTTCTGGAAGGGTATCGACATTTGGCGACAGATCCGCTGCCAGTGCCGATCGTGGCGATCTGCGGAACCGACGATCGGGCGGTCGATATGGCGGGAATGAACCAGTGGCAGAACATGACGACTGCGGCCTTTCGTCTCCGCGCCATGCCCGGCGACCACTTTTTCCCGCTTGAACGGATGTCTGAAATCCTGCAAGTCGCGCTATGGGACGTATTGCCCGGTTGACCATTTGAGGTCTATCCGATTACACCAATGCGGCGGAAATGGGGTTTCCAACTCGTGTCCGCAGACCCGGCTGCGCAGTTCCAACAGGTTTTGCCCGTCCCGTTTCTTCCGAATCCACGCACCCCCTTGTTCTTCGTGACCAACGTTGCCCCCATTCGAAATGCTTTGATCAGCGTCAGTGACAAACTTGGGCTGGCGGATTTGGCGGCTGGCTTGCAACGTGCAGGCGTCCGCATTTACAGCACCGGCGGCACGCGAAAGCACTTGGAGCAATCCGGTGTCGATGTCTCGGACGTCGCTGAATACACCGGCTTTCCAGAAATGCTTGACGGTCGGGTCAAGACTTTGCACCCCAAGGTCTTCGGCGGAATCCTGGCGATTCGAGATCGCGACGATCACATGGATGCGATCGCGGACCACGACATCGTTCCGTTTGATTTGGTGGTGGTCAACCTTTATCCCTTCGCGGCAACTGCCTCACGGCCGGGCGCGACGCGAGATGAGTGTGTGGAGCAGATTGACATTGGCGGCCCAAGTCTTGTCCGTGCTGCAGCCAAGAATCATCACGACGTGGCGGTCGCCACCAGCCCCGAACAATACGGCGAAATCTTGGCCCAGCTGAATTCGGCTGCGGGCACCACCTTGCAGTTGCGAGAGCAGCTTGCCGCCGACGCATTCGATCACACAGCTGCTTACGATCGCGCGATTGCAGACTTCATGCGAGGCGAGTCGATTTCCGGTGAGTTTCCAGCGACTCTGCATCTTTCGATGCGTCGCAAAACACAGCTGCGATATGGCGAAAATCCTCACCAGCGTGCTGCCGTTTATGGGGACCCGAATGTTCGCAGTGCGAATTTGGTCTCCGCTCGTCAAATCAGTGGCAAAGAGCTGTCCTACAACAACTTGCTGGATCTGGATTCGGCGCTTGATATCGTCCGCGGCTTCGGCACTCCTGCTGTTTCAGTGATGAAGCACAACAATCCATGTGGGGCCGCGACCGATCAGTCTCTCTCGCAAGCATGTCGCAGAGCGCTCGACGGAGATCCGCTCAGTGCATTCGGGTCGGTTTTGGGGTTCAATCGCACGATCGATACCGCCACCGCAGAGATGCTGTGTGAGCCGGGATTGTTCATCGAAGCGATCGTTGCACCCGACTTCCAGGCCGAAGCGGTCGGACTCCTCACATCGCGTCCAAAATGGAAAGACAACGTGCGATTGATGCAAGTCGGCCACTTGGATGATCCACCACCAGCGATCCAGCGTCGATTCATCAGCGGCGGAATGTTGGTTCAGGACGCGGATCGGATGACCAGCGCACCGCTACAGTGGAAAACGATGACCGAAACCAAAGTGGACGATGAGCTTTGGGACGATGTCGCGTTTGCCTGGGAAATGGTCCGGCATGTGAAGAGCAACGCAATCGTGTTGGCCAAGGACACCTCGTTGATTGGCGTAGGAGCAGGGCAGATGAGCCGCGTCGATAGCGTGGAAATCGCAATCGACAAAGCTGGCGATCGATCCGAAGGCTCCATTCTGGCCTCCGACGCGTTCTTTCCGTTTCCGGATTCGATCGAAGCGGCCGCGGATGCTGGAGTGATCGCGATCATCCAGCCTGGTGGCTCGCGACGTGACCAGGAAGTGATCGATGCATGTGACGAGCACGGACTGCCAATGGTGATGACCGGCCGCCGACACTTTAAGCACTAATGACGATACTTGACGACATCTTGGTCAAAACGCGGGTGACGATCGAAAAGGATCGAACGGCCGTGCCTGAGCGAGAGCTGGAAGCGGTTCTCGTCGACCTCCCCGCCTGTCGTGACTTTCATGCCGCCTTGGCCGCGGGTGATCAGGTTCAGCTGATCGCTGAGGTCAAGCGAGCAAGTCCTTCGGCAGGCCTGATCCGCCAGGATTTTGACCCGATCACGATCGCCAAGGCGTACCGCGAAGGCGGCGCCGCTTGCATCAGCGTGTTGACTGATGAACCGTTCTTTCAAGGATCGTTGGAATTCTTGAAACAGGTTCGGCGAGAAGTTGATTTGCCAATCTTGCGCAAAGACTTCATCGTCGACCGCTATCAGTTGCTGCAAGCCAGGGCTGCTGGGGCTGACTGTGTGCTGCTAATCGCAGAGTGCTTGTCGGCGGATGAGTTACGCAAATTGCATGAACAGGCTGGCGAATTGGGAATGCAAACGCTGATCGAACTGTTCGAGCCAGACAATTTGGACGCGGTGTTGAATACGGGAACGCGATTGGTCGGGGTCAATAATCGAGATCTACGAACCTTCGAGACGTCGCTGGATCACACCCTGAATCTACGTCCGCTGATTCCTGGTGATCGACTTCTGGTTGGAGAGAGTGGGATCCGTAGCCACGAGGACATCTTGAAGTTAAAAGATGGAGGCGTGAAAGCCGTTTTGGTTGGTGAGTCTTTGATGCGACAACCTGATATCCTCTTGGCGACTCGCCGCCTGCTGGGAATCGCATCTGGCGATTGACTTTCATTCGCCGGAATTCTTGAAGGCAGCCAGCGTCGTGCTTCTGTAGGGAAATATGTTTAAAAACTTTAGCGTTGGCCGACCTCGCTACCTTGCCGTCGCCACTTGCTTTCTGATCCTTGGCGTCAGTGCGACCGCCTATCGCACCTACGTCAAACACCACACGCCGGGGCCCTTTCACCCCTCCAACCAGGGCATGTGCGATTATCACAACGGAATGTATTTTCCGACACGTGCTTTGCTAGATGGAATCAGCCCGTACGGTCAGGAGTACGCCGATTCGAATCCCGTCTCACGGCAGATTCCGTTCTTCTCGCCTGGGATTCTCGTGCTGCATACGCCGCTGGTGTTGTTGCCGCTGGCCGTTGGCGAAGTGCTCTTCTTCACGATCTCGGTTGGTTTGATGATCGCGATCGGGCTGCTGCTATCATCGGCCGAGGGCGGACCCAAACGTTTGGATTTTGCGATTGGGATGGCGGCGTTGTTGGTGTTCTCACGTGGCGGGCATATCACGCTGTACGACGGTTACTTCACCATTGAGTTAGTTCTGGCAACGTTTTTGGCCATTTACTGGGGAGACCGCAGGCCCTGGTTGGCCGCCCTTTGTTTGGCCGTGGTTTCCGCAAAACCGACTTACATTTTGCCCCTGGGATTCCTGTTGTTGGTACGAGGCAATGTCAAAGCGATCGTGATCGGGGCGGTGATCAGCATTGTGGCTGCGGTGGCTCCAATGCTTTGGCTGGCCTGGA
>JBGCGI010000078.1:0-83178 GCA_045110715.1 Rubripirellula sp. | reverse complement strand
ATAAATCGGGCCGTAGAACCTTGCTCCCAAGACTCGGCAGGAATCCTGAGCTTCCGCCAGTCGAACTGCCGCACACTCTCGCTGGCCCATGGTCGTGCTACCACGTGAACCATCACACAAGTTGACGTAGTGCAAATCCCAGCCACGCTTTCCCAGCTGCAACATGGTGCCAGCCGCGAGAAACTCAATGTCGTCCGGGTGCGCCATGATGGCGAGAGCTGAAGGCATAGCGAATCATCCAATCCACAAGAAAAATGTCAAAACGGATCGCGATTCTAGCACGGAAACTGGACTCGTTCAGCGCTGCCCTAGGTACCGCTGCTAAAGGGCACAGGAATCAAGATTGCGTGTTGCTGAACCCACGAAGCCAACCCGTCCCAACTGGTGTATTGCGAGACATACAGAAAAACCAGATAGATGCCGACGACGCCGAGCATCGCAAAACGAACGAACCAGCGAGAGCAGGCCGCCCATTTCCCAGAGGGCTCAGGACGCCGTGCTGCTCTCCGAAGCGCGAGTCCCGCCGCGATGCGAGCAGGCAAAATGAACGCAACAAAAACGAGGCATGGCAACCACATCACTTCTCGTGGAGTCGCTTCGATTTTGAGCAGATACAGGGGAATCGGCGTCAGCACTAAACTGATCACCATCGCGGTCAGCCAAGCCCAAGGAGCGCGACGAAAACTCCCCCGGATTTTGCGAACTTCAAACAATGCCGCGAAATGATCTTCTCTCGCAAAATGAGCTTGAAGCATCGGCAGGTACAGCATTCCAACGCCCAGAAAGAACACCGAAACGAATCCGACCAGCCCAGCAAGCCCTGTTTCACCCTGACGAAAGGCGGGGATGATGATCATGGCTGGAATCAACCACACCAAAGTCCCTGCTGCTCCGCGAACGCCCAACCAAAAGTACTTTGGCAACTCAAGCGATGCGGTGAACTCCCACAGTCGATCCGGCACGTCTTTCCAAGTGCTCCAACGCCAACCCTCGCGTAAGAATCTTTTCGGTTGGGGCCAAAGGTAGTGACGAAGCCGGCCGCCACGAACCCAAGCCCACAACAGGTAAACCGTCGCAAAGGTCGCGATCGCAATCGCAAGCAGACGCATCGCTGTGGCTTGCCCCGAACCAGGATTGATCCAATAAGAAAGCGATTCCCAGTGCGCCAACAACTGAGTTGGCAACGCAGCGATCAACACTGCGATGGCAACTGCTCCGATCTGCCCTGCCTCTCGAAGGTGTGGCAGTGAATCGCGAAACTTCGCCCCTCCGGCCAAGCCCCCGGCAACGGAAAGCAAATACCCGAATGCAACCAATTGAACGATTGGAATTGCCGTGATGACGGCCAAGAGAACGATCAGGGAAGCCAGGCAGAACGAACCCCAGATCATCCATACAACAAAACGCCCTACGCGGCGGAAAAATCCAACTCGCGGTTGGTCGGCGCTCGTGACGGCTTCCTCTGCCAACGACGGAACGCTTGTGACAGACGGATCGGCCACTGGTTGCGAAGAAACGGGTGCCGGAGGTGGGTCGATTGGTTCCGGCTCTGACAGCAGTCTTGCGATGACGGGCTCGCTCGGGTCCGCCAAGGACGGTGGCGGAGGAGACAATACTTCATCCGCTAGCCGAGCAACGACCGGCTCGTTTGTGTCAGCGGTGGTTCTTGAGTCAGCCACGAGGCGGGTTCTCGCTGGGATAGAAAAGCAGAGTCGGTCGCAGGTGGGAAATTCGAGGATCTACAGTCGATCTTGGGGCAAATCACCAGATTTTTACGGGATACTGAGAATCAGTCCCAATTCCAGAGAGCTTACGCCTTACATCGTAGATGATGATTGGGCAATTTATTCTGGAGAGCAGAAGGAATTCTGCCGATAACGTTCATAACGCTGTGTCGTGGGGGGATACTCGATCAGGCGCTCGGATGGTCAAGCTTTGTCGTAAGCGGCTGTTCGTGTTACCCCATGACATCAAAAAAACACTTGCGAATCCTAACGATTCTCTTCCTGGCGACCTGCTCGTCCCAGCTTGGTTGTGTCGCGTTGAACATTCCCAGCCAGCGTTTTCAGGACGCTCAGGATCATGGCGGGGTGTTGGGTCACTGGCGAAACCATGGACATTTGGCCACACCAACTGGCACCGGTCACAATCATCACCATGATGGCGAAGCCTGCTCGTTTGATGGCGGCCCGCTTGAAGTCGACCCATTTGACCCGTCTTTGGATGCGAGCAGCAATCCGAAGCAACCAGAGGTTCCTTGGCCACGTTTTCACCCCGTGCCGACGCGACCAGTCTTTGGCGGATCTGCTTCGTAGGGCAGATCAGAGCCCACCGTCTTTTCGACAGCCAACGAGTCCGCGCGACATTGAGTAAGCCGAAGGATCCAGCAGGTCGTCTACTGATTTTTTTGAGCTCCTTCGCCATCGCTTTGGCTTGAGTCATATCGGCAAAAAAGCCGGCCAAGGCCCTACCTCTTGCCTAGATCCCCGGACCGGAATCAGTCGTGCCGTCAAAGGTGGCACACGCCTGTTAAGCTTGGCAAACCTTGCGGCGTCGGACTCTCTGGGATCAAGGGAAACCGCAGATTGTTCCGATGCAAAAGCCCGTACCGGAAATTCCGGTTCGTCTTCGATGGAGGAATGTGATTCCGTCGAAATCATAGAAATCCGAATCATTCGGGTACGGGAATATATGCGACCGACCATCCAAGTTTCCCGCGCCGTGAACCGTTTCATCGCCACCAGCTTTTGGGCTGGACTATGTGTGATGACCGTTCCACTGGCCGCGCAGTCACCACAAGCACGCATCTCGGATGCTCGTGAAACGCCTACCGTCTTAGCCATTCGGCGGGCTTCACCTGCTGTTGTGAATATCCACGGGCAAAAGACCGTTCGTTCCACCGCTGCCAACATGGCCGGTTCGACGGACCCAGACTCGTTCCGTCAAGTCAACGGAATGGGCACGGGTGTGATCATCGATGCCAGCGGCTACGTGATTACCAATTATCACGTCGTCGAAGATGTTGATGACATTCGAGTCACGCTGCACAATGGCGAGACCACTTCGGCGGATCTGATCGCCACTCGGATTCGCAACGACTTGGCTCTGATCAAGTTGCGTGCCGACAAGCCACTCCAAACGATCCCTCGCGGAACCAGCAGCGACCTGATGGTCGGCGAGACCGTGATCGCGATTGGCAACGCCTATGGTTACGTCCACACCTGCACGCTGGGCATCATCAGTGCTCTGCACCGCAACGTTCCTGTCAACGAGACTCAAGACTACGTTGATCTGATTCAAATCAGTGCTGGTATCAATCCTGGCAACTCCGGTGGCCCATTGTTGAACATCAACGGTGACCTGATCGGCGTCAACGTGGCCGTGCGTGTCGGTGCTCAACAAATCGCTTTCACGATTCCAATCGACCAAGTTGTCGAGATTGTGACAGAAATGATCGATCAGCATAACGAAAACCGTCTGATAACCGGATTGCGAACCACCGGCGGACCCCGCGATGGAGATGGCGTTACCGTCGCCCATGTCTCCGCTAGCAGTCCTGCCGCACGAGAGGGATTGAAGCCGGGTGACCGTGTGGTCCGCGTTGGTTCGCAACCAGTCGACGATCGGCTGGACTATGCCTTGGCACTATTGAATTCCAAAGCAGGAAAGCCATTGCAGATCGCGATCGACCGCAGCGGTCGGCAATTCGAGATGGCAGTCAAAGTCGATACCGCTCGCACCGAAACTCGATCCGTCGCCGAACTGGCGTGGTCGGTGATCGGTGTCCAGGCCAAGCCTGTCGCGGAAGCAACCATGCGACGTCTGAACAGCCGGATGCGAACGAAGTACCGTGGCGGCTTGTATGTCACTGCAGTTCGACCTGGATCAGCAGCAGACCAACAGGGAATCACTCCTGGCGACGTGTTGTTAGGCATTCATGGCTGGCAAACATCCACCATGAAGGACCTAGCAGGCATCCTGGAGCATCCAGATATCCAGCGTGGCCCGCGTGCCAAGTTCTACCTGGTCCGTCGTGAGCAAACGTTGTTCGGCCACATGCAGTTGGCAGCTCAACCCGCAACGACATCCATCCGCTAGCTGATCACGCTTTGATCCAACAAGGCCGCAAGGTTCGTCAATCGAACAGCGCCTTCGTCCCGGGGTGAACTCGTTCGCGCTGCCCGCAGCCACGAGTTTGCCGACCCAGCCGGGACGCAGCGTCCACCGGAGCTACCTTCGTCAATTCCAGATGAAGGTAGCTTCGTTTGGTGATCTACCAAGCCCGAGATTCTTCGTAAGAAGTGATGGCGGCTTCGTGCTGAAGCGTCTGAGCAATGTCATCCAGTCCGTTCAACATGTTGTGACGACGACTTGCATCGATCTCGAACGACAATTCCAAATCGTTGCCATCGCTGACCGTTTGCTTTTCCAGGTCAACCGTCAATTGGTAGGGAGAACTTGCAGCGGCCCGTTTGAACAGGTCGTTGATATCCGACTCCGCTAGCGCGATCGGCAGAACCCCGTTCTTGAAACAGTTGTTGTAAAAGATGTCAGCGAACGACGGCGCGATCACGGCACGGAACCCATAGTCTTCCAGCGCCCACACGGCATGTTCGCGGCTGCTGCCACTGCCGAAGTTTTGACCGGCGACCAAAATGGAGGCTCCCTTGACCTCCGGCTGGTTCAGCTCGAACTCAGTGTTCGGTGTCGTTCCATCATCAAGGAAACGCCAATCGTAGAACAGGAACTGACCGAAACCTGTCCGCTCAATTCGCTTGAGGAACTGCTTGGGAATGATCTGATCGGTGTCGACGTTGGCTCGGTCCAAGGAGGCGACGATACCGGAATGAACGGTGAAACTTTGCATGATTGGGTGTCGTAAAAAACGGTGCTTGGATGGTCAAGAACGAAACTGGTTGGCTCATTCGCCTTTGTAAGTCCAGTCGCGAATATCAACAAAATGGCCTTCGATCGCTGCGGCTGCGGCCATCGCTGGGCTGACCAAGTGCGTCCGCCCGCCCTTTCCCTGGCGTCCTTCGAAGTTGCGGTTGCTCGTGCTCGCACAACGTTCGCCCGGCGCCAATTTGTCAGGATTCATCGCCAAACACATGCTGCATCCGGCTTCTCGCCAATCGAAACCCGACTCTTTGAAGACGGCGTCCAAACCTTCTTTCTCGGCTTGCAGTTTGACTTGACCGCTGCCTGGCACGACCATCGCATTGACATCGGATGAAACCCGATGTCCCTTGACGACCGCCGCCGCGGCACGCAAGTCTTCGATCCGAGCGTTTGTGCAGGATCCAATGAAGACGCGCTCAATCGAGATATCGTGGATTGGCGTCTTGGCTTGCAAGCCCATGTAATCGAGCGCTGCCTTGGTCGATTTTTGTTCGGTCGCATCGTCGAAATCTGACGGATCAGGAATCTGCGCTGTAATGCTACGAACCTGACCAGGATTCGTACCCCACGTGACTTGTGGTTCAATGTCACTTCCCTGGTAGACATTGGACAGATCGTACTTCGCACCAGGATCGCTAGGCAGATCTTTCCAACGCTCAACAGCCGCATCGAAATCTTGTGGAACTTCAGGACGCCCCTTTAAGTAATCGAAGGTGGTTTGATCGGGTGCGATCATCCCAGCTCGCGCGCCAGCCTCGATCGACATGTTGCAAACCGTCATGCGTTCTTCCATCGTCAACGCACGAACGCAATCGCCGGTGTACTCCAGCACGTAGCCAGTTCCGCCAGCGGTTCCGATCTGACCAATCAGATACAGGATCATGTCCTTGGCGGTCACACCTCGTGAAAGCTCGCCATCCACTCGCAGCTCAAAGGTCTTGGGTTTGAACTGACGCAGCGTCTGCGTTGCCAAGACATGCTCGACTTCGCTGGTGCCGATTCCGAACGCAAGTGAGCCGAACGCACCATGAGTGGCCGTGTGACTATCACCACAGACGATCGTCATCCCTGGTTGCGTGTAACCGTTCTCGGGACCAATCACATGTACGATTCCTTGCCGGACATCGCCAATGTCAAACAACGTCACGCCAAACTCGGCGCAGTTCTCGCGCAGGGTTTCGATCTGTTTTCGGCTGATCGGGTCGGCGATCGGCAGGCTACGATCGCTGGTAGGAACGTTGTGATCCGGAGTCGCAATCGTTCGTGCCGGCCGGCGAACAGGTCGTCCAGCCAATCGCAAGCCCTCAAAAGCCTGAGGACTGGTCACCTCATGAACGAGGTGCAAATCGATGTAGAGAATCGTGGGGCCGGATTCAGGAGCAACGACGGCGTGTTGCTCCCAGATTTTTTCTAGCATGGTCCGCGGGGCGGACGAATTGGCGTCGGACATTTGGTGAGTCAGAGAGTTTCTTCGAGTACTGTTTTGAACAGCGCCACTGTCAACTGTCTGTCCCAGGCTGTCAACGGCCTTGGATGAGCCCCTGTCACGGATAGACGGATCGGGCCCAAAAACTCGCGACGTCCTGAGAACGGACTGGACGCTTGCTAAGACCCCGCGGAGCCCCGGGGGTTCACTTCATGAAGTTTGGCAACCTCGCCCTGAGCGGCCGCTCAGCAAGCCAGTCGTCGCAAAATCCGGGCTCTTCGCGGCCACCTTCCTAGACAGGCTCTTCAACGTAGTGGTCATTCGACTCGGGAAGACCGGGCACGATTCGCGTCACATTCACCTTGGTGCGGCGGAGTTCCTCGATTTCGCCAGCCATCTGCGAAATCAAATCCGCAATCTCAGCACCTGCTGACTCACCAATGTTCACCATCAGTGCTTTTCGTGAGTTGAAACTTAGGCCGGAATTCTTCATGACAAATGCGTTCTAGGTGAAAGACAAAGATGAGCTTGGAAGTATCAACATTTAGTCGGACGGACGACGAAGGCAAGGGTTCGCTACTCAACCGTTACGCTTTTTGCCAAGTTCCGTGGCTTATCGACATCACAACCCCTTAAAAGGGCGATGTGATAGGACAGCAACTGCAGAGGAATCACGGTGATGATCGGCTGCAGGAACCCAGGAGCCTCCGGCACGCGAATCACATCGTCGGCGATCTTTTCGACGGTGGGGTCATCATGGCTGGCGACGGCGATGATCGGCCCACCCCGGGCCTTCACCTCCTCCATGTTGGCCATCACTTTGTCGTAGGTGGTGCCATGCGGAATGATGAAGACACTTGGGGTCGCGTCATCGACCAAAGCGATCGGCCCGTGCTTCATTTCGGCTGCAGGATAGCCCTCGGCGTGGATGTAACTGATCTCCTTCAACTTCAAAGCCCCTTCCAATGCGGTTGGAAAGTTGAACTGGCGTCCCAGATACAACACGTTCGAGGCGTGCTGGTACTTCTTTGCGACTTCGCGAACTTGAACGTCGCAGGTCAGGGCTTGCTGAACAGCATTCGGTAGTCGTCGCAGTTCTTCAATGATTTTTCCACCAGCTTCATAGCTGAGATGACGTGTCCTTCCAAAGTACAACGCCAGCATCGCCAGCACGCAGCATTGAGAGGTGAACGCCTTTGTACTCGCGACGCCGATCTCAGGACCGGCATGAAGATAGACGCCGCCATCTGCTTCTTGGGCAATCGAGCTGGCAACGACGTTACAAATCGCCAGAGTGCGATGTCCCTTTCGCTTTGTCTCGCGCAGTGCAGCCAACGTGTCTGCGGTTTCGCCGCTCTGAGTGATACCAAACACCAACGTGTTGTTATCGATCGGCGGGTTTCGATATCGCAATTCGCTGGCGTATTCCACGCTAACAGGAATGCGGGCGAGTTCTTCGATCAGGTATTCACCGACCAATGCTGAATGCCAACTGGTTCCACAGCCTGTCAAAATGATGCGTTCGACACCGCGCAATTGCTGGGGCGTCAGATTCAAACCGCCGAAAACAGCCGTTGCGTCTTGGTCATCCAAGCGTCCCCGCATCGCATTGCGAATCGACTCGGGCTGCTCGTAGATTTCCTTCAGCATGTAGTGTTCGTAACCACCCAAGCTGACTTCGTTGCTGTCCGCTTCCAACGGGCGAATGTCTACCCGGATCTTGCCTTGCTCGCGGTGAACAACGGAAAAACCCTCAGGTGTCAAAACGGCGATCTGATGATCGGCGAGGTAGACGATGCGATCGGTTCGACCAACCAACGGAGAAGCATCACTGGAAACAAAGTACTCGCCTTTGCCAACACCAAGCACCAACGGACTGCCGAAGCGTGCGGCGATCATCAACTTGGGGCGATCACGAAATGCAACCGCCAACCCGTAAGTGCCTTGCAATTTGGCGACAGTCGCTTGCACGGCCGTCAGGTATCGCATGTTGGGCTGTCCCTGAACTTCAGGTGTTTGCTTCAAAGCCTCGGCCAGAAGATGTGCGATCACCTCACTGTCTGTCTCCGATTTGAATTCGTATCCTTTGGCGATCAAACCGTCTTTAAGAATCTGAAAGTTCTCGATCACACCGTTGTGCACGAGCACCACTTCGCCGTCGCCACCAATGTGCGGATGAGCATTTTCTTCGGTGGCAGGTCCGTGAGTCGCCCATCGTGTGTGGCCAATGCCAAGCGGTCCGTCAGCAGGAGAATCTCCCATTTGAGCGACCAAGGAATCGATGCGGCCAACTGATCGCGTGATCAAAAACGAATCGGTGCCGTGAACAGCGATCCCCGAACTGTCATAACCGCGGTATTCCAGTCTCCGAAGCCCATTGATCAAGAACGAACAGGCATCAGCACTGCCAACGTATCCAACAATTCCACACATGAAATGATCTCTCTGCCACGATTGGGCGTTCTTGGTGCTCTGTATCGCTATGCAGCGAACAGAATCGCCACAGCTACTTGTCGTTTCACACGCGCGTTCAGGCGTGCATACGAACTTTAGGCCACGATCTGGAGCATCTGTCTGAAAAGCCGATCAGTCAGAATAGGCCGACTTTACCGCTTCTTGAAGGGCCAAAATCGGCTTTTGATACCTCAGGCCTTGATCATGCAGCGCGGCGAATTTCAGCGGATTTTGCTAAGGTGTGGTTCTGCCACCCTTCGCCGTCGAAATACAGGATTACGGTGCCATTGTGGGCAACCCGAGAGAGTTTCGCGCTGATGTCAGGATTCTGCCAATTCGCTTGATCGGCACCAATCACAATCAGATCGACAGCACCAATCGTGTGCGACACACGCACCAATCCGTTGGCAATGTCTTGGGGAAATACTTGAGGGCGGATACCGGCGGCCCGTAGCGACTGATGAAACTCCATCAATGTCACTTCACCACCGGCCATCTCGAACTGGTCGATCACCAGGTACCGAGCGTCTTGCCCAGCCTTGGCAAGCGTTTCCAACACCGCCACTGCTCGCGAACCATCTCCAACACCGATCTCAAGCACGGTATTGGCCTGCACCGATTTCAGCTGCTTGCAAAGCGCAGCATGCGGCCCGCCAAACAGCTTGAAGCCACGCTTCGCAGCCTTTTCAGGTTGCGTTGGTTGCTCAGCAATCGCTGGTTCTTCACGAACATCCGGGGTGGATCGACCTCGGATTGAATTCCATAGTTTCATCAATGGCATCGGAAGAAGCCTCAAACAGCGGCGCACACGGTACGGATATGACGACTCGTCTTATTTTTTCGGCGTGAGACCGTTGCGAAATCGACTGCTTCCCAGATACAGCGGGTTAGGCAGACCTGGGGTGACTCTTCGTTCTAGGCTTTCTTTGGCAGATCTGCGTATTCCAACGCCTGTCACTCAATCCTGACTTCGGGCAGTTCTCTTCCATGGTTTCCAAGCCGCTTCCAGCAATCGACGCCGATTCACCGCGTCTGCAGCCTTGCGAGCAACGTCTTGCGTTATCCGCCAGCATGGCGGGCGATCTTCTGATCGAGGCCCTGCAAGTGGGGATAGAGGCCACGGAGCCTGCTGAGTTGCCGATCCAGACTCAGTCCACTCAACAAGAATCGCTCGACTCTCAATCGCCGGGTGTCAGCCCCGACTTGGTGGACCAATCGGTAGCCCTCCGCGATTCCCATCGCGTTGACGGCAGCGGCCAAACCGTGGCGGTGATCGACAGCGGTGTTGCCTGGGATCACGTCGCCCTGGGTGGCGGCTACGGCCCTGGCTATCGCGTGGTTGGAGGTTGGGATTTCGCCGAGAATGACTCCGATCCCTACGATGATGGACCCGCCGGCTACCACGGAACTCATATCGCGGGATTGCTGGCAGGCCAGTCGGATGGCTTCTCGGGAGTCGCACCTGAGTCAGATATCGTCGCGCTACGTGTCTTTAACGATTCCGGGCAAGGCGAATTGCAGTGGATCGAGTCAGCTCTTCAATGGGTCCATGAAAACCAAGACAGCTTCGAATCGCCCATTACAACCGTCAACCTTTCCGTTGGAGCGGCGTTGTCGGATGCCAATCGCGCCGAAGCGATGAGCATGCTCGAAGACGAGTTGAGTTTGTTGCGGCAAGACAACATTCTCGTCTTCGCCGCCGCTGGGAACTTCTTTGGCACGGACAATGGCGAAGGAGTTCTCTATCCCGCAAGCAGCCTGTCCGTTGTGCCAGTAGCTTCCGTTGATGCCGCAGGAGACCTGAGCGATTTCGCCCAACGCGAATCGGGAATCTTTGCGAGTCGTGGTGAGTCGATCGGCAGCTCGATTCCTGACCATGTGTTCGGCTGGGATGGACGCGTTGATGACTTCACACAGCTGGATGGAACCAGCATGGCGACGCCTCAAGTGGCAGCCGCCTCGATGCTGGTCCGTCAAGCGATGATCCATGAAGGGCTCGAGCCGACAGCGGACGAAATCCTGGCGCGGTTGCGAGACAGTGCGATCACCAAAGTCGATCCCACGACAGGGGCGACTTACCACACCATCGATTTGGAAGCCGCCGTTGGTCAGCCCATCGAAGATCAAACGACCTTGGATGGCTTCAACGGAACCAATCAGCGTGAGCGCGTGGAATTGGATCTTCGCGACGGAGTCCAACTTCGTCTGGAAGGCGTCAGCTACACACTTGAGCCGAATGCCGATGGCTCGCCGTTAGTGATTGACGTCGCCGGCGGAGATGATTCGCTCAACATATACGGCTCGGATCAAGCTGAACGGCTGATCGCACATGCGGGTGGAATCAGCACCCTCACCACTAACGATTTCAAAATCGAATTTCGCGGTTTCGAGAACTTGGCCTTTGATGGTGGAGGAGGATACGACCGAGCTTCCTTGTTTGACTCGGCAGGCTCTGACACGCTGACTTCGCATCCCAGCCAAGCCACGCTCTCGGGCATAGGCTTTCAATTCGATGTTACCAATGTGTCTCGAGTCTACGTTCATGGCACCGCAGGTGGTAACGACACGGCATTCATGCATGATGGTGACGGCGACGATTCACTGGTCGTCCGTCCCCAGTTCACCAGTATCCGTAGCTCGGACGCCTTTCAATTGGCCTATGGCTTCGAGAAAGTCTACGCCTACGCCAACGCCGGCGGCTCTGACAGCGCTCAGCTCTACGATTCCAGCGACGACGACACACTCAGCATCTCTGCTGGACGATCCATCATCACCGGTCCTGGCTACCAAGTCAGTGCTCGTGGATTCGAGTCGACTGCCGCAGATGCAGTCGCTGGTGGAAACGATCTCGTTCGCATCTATGCCGACCAAATCAACAGCGACTGGCAGACTTCAGTCGACACGATCCAGTGGACGGACTCCAACAACGAGGTTCGCATCGCGCGAGGATTCGAGCGTGCACTGGCATTCGAGGACTATGAACCCATTGAGCTGGCCACTCAGACGAATCATTCGCCTCTGACTCCTTGGTGGCCCGAAGCCAGAGACGACAAAACAGTGACCGAAGCTGACGCGTCGCGAATGGTATTTGAGCAACTTGGGCTTGAGTGACAGCTTGCGGATCGTCTCGATCACCGAAGCAATCGAACTCGTTGACTTTCCCAACGCCAAGGCTGACTACTTCGGATTGCCTACTTCAATTCGGGACTGAACCAGTTCTGCGATCCTATCGGCGGCTTGTTCCAATGAAATGTCGGCTGTTGACAGCACCAAGTCAGCGTCAACCACTGCTTCATACTCAAATGTAACGCCTGGGAAGCTTGTGATCGTTCCTGCATCGGCTGCTTCGTAACGTCCACTTGTTTCGCGACTGCGGCAGACTTCAATTGGCGTTGAAAGGTGAATGTGAATGAAACGATCCGGACCAACCAATTCTCGAACTTTTTCGCGATGCCGGGCGTGAGGTGCGACAAAGGATGCGATACAAATCTGCCCTGCGTTGTTCAAGACCTTTGCGATTTCAGCCGCTCGACGCAGATTCTCCGATCGTTCTTCGGCGGTGAACCCTAAATCGCGACTGAGTCCAAACCGCATGCTCTGGCCATCCAGAACAATTGCGATACGCCCCTCTGCGAACAAACGCTTTTCTAATTCCAGTGCCAAAGTTGTCTTGCCGGCACCACTTAGGCCTGAGATCAAGATCGTCGCTGGTTGATGCGAATACCGATCCTGCCGCTCACTCTGCGAAACGAGACTACTGAGGGATGGCGACCTGTCTGTCGCCGGCTGAGCGTCCCAGTGTTCTCCACAAATCGCATCGTCGCGGTGATCCAAAAACATGCCTGCGGCGACCGTTTCATGAGTGATTCGGTCGACGACGATGAATGATCCAGTTTCTCGGTTGCGACGATAGGAATCAAACACCACGGGATCATGCAATGAGATACCGCAGCGTCCAACTTCGTTTAGATGCAGAGTCGTGGCCGAAGCGCGATGCAGTGTATTGACGTCGATGGCGTATCGTACGGCTTGAATTTCACCAGACGTTTTGCGAGTTGTGTGCTTGATCCAATACGGTTTACCGGGAACAAGTGACTTTTCCGACATCCATACGATGGTCGCGTCGGCGGTGCGACTGACTTGTGGAAGATTGCCCGGACGGACGATCATATCTCCGCGAGTGATATCGATTTCGTCTTCAAGAGAGACCGTCACTGACTTCGGTGAACGGGCTTCTTGGAGATCGCCGCTGCGGGTCACGATTCGTTCTACACGAGTCGTCTTTTTGGATGGCAGCACCATAACTTCATCACCAGCACGCAGAGTTCCAGAAGCGATCGTCCCACTGAATCCACGAAAAGTCGCATCAGGACGATTCACCCATTGCACCGGAAACCGTAGATCACGGAAATTGCTGTCGGCTCCGATATACACGCTTTCCAGCATGTGTAGCAGCGAACCATCTTCGTACCAAAGCGTCTGCGAGCTCGACTCTACGACGTTGTCGCCCTTCAAAGCAGACAACGGCACGAAACGAATGTCCGGGATATCTAGTTTCGCGGCAAACCGACGAAAATCAGAGCAGACCTCCGCAAACACTTCTTGGCTGTAGTCGACCAAGTCCATCTTATTGACGACCAGAATGACATGTTTGATGCCCAAGAGTGAAACGATAAACGCATGCCGTTTGGTTTGCGTCAAAATTCCCTTGCTCGCGTCAACCAGGATCAATGCGAGGTCGGCCGTTGAGGCACCGGTTGCCATATTGCGAGTGAACTGCTCATGACCAGGTGTATCAGCAATGATGAACTTGCGTTTCGACGTCGTAAAGTATCGGTAAGCGACATCAATCGTGATTCCCTGCTGTCGTTCGTCTTCCAGCCCATCCAGTAGCAGCGCTGTGTCAATTTCATCACCGTTTGTTCCGTGCTTTTCACTATCACTTTGCAAGGCGGCGATTTGATCGTCATAGACCGCGCCGGCCTCCATCAGCAGTCTTCCGATCAGAGTACTCTTGCCGTCGTCAACGCTCCCGCACGTAATAAATCGAAGCAATTCCTTGTCGGCGTGTTCGGTCAAGAATTGTTGCCCGGCGGCCCTAGCGGTCTGTTCTGCGTCGGTGATTAGCATTGTTTGGGCGATCGTAGAAGGGTTGGTGGTCCGCGATGTTAAACCACTTGTCAGCACAGCAAGCGAGAAGACAGGGAGACTCTAGAAGTATCCTTCTCGCTTCTTCCGTTCCATGGCGGCGGATTCGTCGCGATCAATGGAGCGTCCCTGTCTTTCGGACAATCGAGTGGTCAGCATTTCGTGAACAATGGCTTCGATCGAAGTCGCTTCGGACTCAACCGCCCCCGTAACCGGATAACACCCAAGCGTACGAAAACGCACCGTTTTCATCTCTGGGACTTCCCCCTCAAGCAAACGCATTCGATCGTCATCAACGACGATCAAATCGCCGTTACGCTCCACAACTGGCCGCGGTTTCGCAAAGTACAGCGGTACCAGCGGAATCTGTTCTTCCAAAATGTATTGCCACACATCCAGTTCCGTCCAATTGGATAACGGGAATATCCGCATGCATTCATCCGGCTTCTTCCATGTGTTGTAAACGTTCCACAATTCTGGACGCTGATTTCGAGGGTCCCAGCGATGCTGCTGATCGCGAAAGGAGAAGACACGTTCCTTCGCACGGGACCGCTCTTCATCGCGACGACCGCCTCCAATTGCACCGTCGAATCCGTATTGAGTCAGCGCTTCCTTCAGCGGTTGTGTACGCATCACATCGGTGTAGATTTTGCTGCCGTGATCGAATGGATTGAAACCGGCAGCTACTCCCTCCTCGTTGATATGCGCGATCACGTTCAGACCAAGCTTTTCCCGTGCGTAACTTTCACGGAACTCGATCATTTCACGAAATTCCCATGTCGAATCGATATGCAACAGCGGGAACGGTGGCTTGCCGGGATAGAAAGCCTTCAGTGCAAGACGCAAAAGCACCGACGAGTCCTTGCCGATTGAATACAGCAACACAGGACTGTCGAGCTCCGCTGCGACCTCTCGCATGATATGAATGCTCTCGGCCTCCAGCTTCTGAAGATGCTCGGAGCGCGTCGGCGAATCCGAAACGCGTCGGCTTGCTGCCTTGGTTGCCTCAGATGAAATGACCATCTGTGATTCCTGTGGTATTGATGTAGGCGATGGCGGTTCAGTGGCTAAGACATGAGTGCCCGATACTTGCCTGTCTCGGCCTCGTAGGCGAGAAACAGTCCGCTTTCGGCACAGTAGAACAATCCGTGAACGGTCAGTTCTCCGTCAGCCTGCTGTTGGCGCACACCAGGAATTTGGCAGAATTCTTGAACCTGCGAAGCGAACTCGCTTCGAGCGATTTGGTTCTCTTCGTTCTTTTTCCCGACGCTCGCAAGTAGCTTGCCATAGTCGTTCTGTGGCGTTTGCTTGGCGTCGGACGAAACGATTGACACTCGGCTTGTCGTTCCTCCCGCCTGCGAATGCCCAACCAGCAATAGGTTCTTGATGTTCCCCTGCTGAATCGCCCACTCGATCGCACCCGTAAACTCCCCGCCATCGAATTCCCAAACCGGCTGGGGGAGTGCGAGAACCGCCGCAGACTCGCCAGACAGAGCCGAAGCAAGACAGCGCAACATCAAGGCATCGCTATGTGCGATCACGAGCCAATCGACCGTTGCTGCGGATTCGGCAAAGGCTGTTTCAAGGGACTCGATGTGTTTGTTGATCGTTGTTGTGGTCATCAGATAATCTCCAGGTAAAGCGTGAGTCAAAACGATTGAGAATTGAGGGGAGGCCAAGGGCTTAGGAGGCTGATTCCGGCAGCATCACGTCCCATGTCTGGCGCTCTGTGTAGCGATAGTGCGAGTCGTCTTCGATCGCGATCAGCTGCAGCCAACCGTTGACGATAAGATTCCGAACGACTTCGTGCTTGCCGACAATCACTTCGATCGCTTCGCGAGGCGCCGCCAGCACAGCAAGTAGTCGTAGTGGGTGATGTTGATAGTGGCTTCCATCGTGGACTGATTGCCAAGGCAAGCCAGTCATCAGGTCGCCGCCGTTGCCCGAGAAGACCCCGAACTGCCCGACGACGTTGTGGACTGCCTTGTTGCCGCTGCCGAAGTGAATCGGATCAACCGTTGAGGCGTAGTACTGCATGTTGATCCAATGGGCGACAACCAGCGGCGCTGTCATGATTTGCTCCAACACAGCGAATTCTGGATCGTTTCGATAGTCGTAGCTGTGCAAAAACGATCGACCATCTAAGGAATTCGACTTCGTCAACTCACGGGGAGCAGCGATGAATGCTGCGTTCCCCGCCAAGCCCCACTCGGGTCGAATCTCAGACCAGTCGCCGCTACGTCGAACCAGATCGGCTTCGCTCGCACCGGGCAAAACTGAAAGTCTCTCGTTCCGAGTTCTTTTTGATGCGGGCTCTGCATAGCCTTCCAGTTCTTGCAAGTCACCGGTGTGGGTTACCGGAAGTTCGTGCTTCTCAAAGAACTCCAGCTCATCCGTTGTCGTGTTGTGAAGTGCCGCGACGAACTGCGTATCTTCCGGAATCGAAATTCCTCGTTCGTCCAATGCTTGGCGAATGGACTGTTGGTTCAAGAGCTTCGCTGCAAATCTCGCGTTCGATTCACCCGAATGCCCACCGCAAGCGCCGCAGTCCAAACCGGCTTGCAGCGGGTTGTTTTCGGTCCGGCTGCCATGTCCGCAGAAGACAACCATGCGAGCGAAGTTGTCCACGATCCCAATGCCTCGCAAAATTGACTCCGCCATGTCCGCCTGCTTTGAGATCGTCACGCCTTGCTGACTCAGCCCTCGCAAGGTGGGACCAAGTCGAGGCCGATCGCTTTTAGCAACTCCATCGCGGCAACTCGATGGCGATTGCCCGGCCCCAATTGAACGTGCGAGCAGCTTGTAAGCGTAGAACAATCCCGTCGATTCAACGAAGGCGAAACAACCTAGCGCCGACGTCTGAAATTCCACCCAGGCCTTCTTCAAAAAGCGGCATACTGAACGCTTCTCGATCGCCGCAGTGTTCCCTGAGGCATCGTCCGTATCGAGTTCTTCCGTGACTTTGAATTGTGGCGAGAGAAGCACGGGCACTTGTGCGCTGCCCTCCGACTCACCGAGTGGCACAAACTCGATTGGCAATCCAAAGAATCCGGCGAAGCCGAACGTCTCAAGTTTGGCAGAACTCGCCTCCAGTTGTCGGCGAATCCTTTCGGATCGAACATCGATACAAAACACCATTTGTGCCAATGCCCGCTCGGCAAATTTTCTCTGGGAGTGTTCGTCCTGCCTGCTTGTCAGGCCGCTCAGCAATCGCTTCCGAAAGGCAATTTCTCCGGCCTTCAAAAGAGCGTATCGCAACAAATCCTCATCCCCTGCTTCGTCAGCTTGACTGGCCACCGGGGCGTGGTGCATCGCAACCGAGTTCCAATCAACTCGGAAATCAAAGTGGCTCGACAAGGCAGCTTGATAGGCCAATCGGATCGCGATCAAGCCGATAAAGTCAGTGTCTTCCACACTCTGCCACTCCGCTTCTCGGTGCTGGCGTTTGGTCCAGGCGCTCCAACCAGGCATCGTCAGCGACTCGCACAGCAGGAAGTCTTCCCATAAATCACTGGGAACCCCCAGTTGATGAAGCAACGCCACCAATGCGTTTCGTGGATCGTGAGGCAAGGCTGCAACGAACCTGCGAAAGCCAGAGACTCCAAGGATCTCAAAACTTCGATCGTGCTTGGAGGCAGATCGCCACGCTTGGAACAGCGGCAATCCCTGCCAAGGGCTCGCCCATGCAGCTTGCCCAGTGTCGTAATGAGCTGAGCATTGCTTGGAAATTTCCTCTCGAATGATGCGGTTCCAGTGCGATCCCGTGTGCCGATCGAGTAGCTCGACAAACGACCGGAGTGGCCGATCATAATCACTGGCTTTCACGAACTCCGCGTCAGCGGTTGGGCAGGGGACGCCTTGCTCTCGCAGAAACGAAACAACCTGATTGACGTCGATTCGCTCGGCCCCTGTCACGCCGTCGGCGACCAATTCGTCGACAGCCGCATCGATGTCTGCCTTGCAAAGCAAACCATCAACAAACTGTTGGCGGTAATAGTCGACCGACATCAGTGTTTCGAGATCGGATACCGATCGTAGATGCTTTCGAGCTGCAAGGAACTTTTGATCCGAGACTCCAGCGTAAGGATTGACGGCCACGTAGTCCTTGAGCGGCCAAACCGGTGCAATTCTGGCTTGAACGCTATCGAGGACGCCGTCGATTCGAGACAGTACGTCTGCAAAGTCGAGAGGGAAAGCTGTCTGCAGCCCCTGCGTCTGGGGCGACGAGAGTTGCGTTTTTTGTTGAGAATTGCCGATCGACATAAGGATCATTTCCTGCGGGATTGGATTGTGTTGCTGAGGGGGATTTCAACGAGCTGAAGTCCATCAAGACTTCGTGAGCGAACCGAAGACTCGGTGGTAAACAGCATCGATATAGAAACCGTTGGCCGCATGAACTCGAACAGAATCCATCCATGCGGGTCGAGTCGGTTTCAATACAACGACATGGAGTACGAACATGACACTGAACGCGAGAGCGATGCCGAAAGTGACGAATTGCGTTGTCGCCGGTAGATGCACGACTGGAATCGTGTCAGACAGCAGCTGATCGATGGCCAGATAGCTTCCGAGGTAGAAAAGACAAAGACCAGCGATCCCAATCAAACCGACAACTGCGACCCGACGGGATGAAAGCGTGAATAAACGCCAGCCCCAAGCGGTCAAAGCGATGCAGAGGATGAATGCTAAGACCGTTCCACCTGGCTTCGAAGAAACGTCGATACCAAGAGTCAATATCGCTGAGAAGTATGCCAGCCCAGTCGCAACCGCTGCCGCGACCATACACGCAACGTTCGTTCTTCGAGACGGAGCGGGCGATTTGGCTCCGCCTGTCGACAACGATTGTGTCACCACGTTTCCGCTGCCCAGAAATGCGTGGGCCTTGTACAGCGAATGGGCGAGAAGATGCAGCATCGCAGCAGAAAATGCTCCAAGTCCGCACTGCAGCATCATGAAGCCCATCTGTGCAATCGTCGAATACGCTAAACTTCGCTTCACACTCGATTGCGTCATCATCACAACACCCGCGTAGCAAGCCGTCACGGCTCCAATCACTGCCAGAGCCACCAGAGCATTGGGGCCCAGTCCAACCAGCGGACTCATCCGAATCACGAGATAACCTCCCGCGTTGACGATGCCAGCGTGCATTAGCGCCGACACCGGCGTCGGCGTCTCCATCGAGTCAGGTAGCCAAGTGTGAAACGGAAATTGAGCAGATTTGGTTACCGCACCCAGCATCAGCAACCAGGCGATCGCTGCGTGCCTTGCGGTGGCTCCCGAGGTTACTGCGAGCAGTTCGGCTTGTGCAAACAACTCCGACAGGTCAAGCGTACCAAACGTTTTGTATGTCAGAACAATCGCGGAGATCAGGAACGCGTCGCCAAGACGGCTGATCGCGAACTTCGTCCAAGCCGCTCGATGGGCGGCTGGTCGATGCCGATAGTGCAATAGCAAGTGATGAAGACCAAAGCTGGTCATCACCCAGGCAACAAAGAACAGCAGCAAGTTTCCAGCCACGACCATCAGCGAGACCACACCAATGGCGAACGACAACCACTTGAAATATCGCCCCTGAGTCGCCTCCCCATCGAGGTAACGGACGGAAAACCGGCTCACTACAAAGCCAACGAAACTAACCAGCGTGAGCATCAAGCTCGTTGCACCGTCATAGTAGATTCCGAACGCGATGCTCGACTCACCCGGCCACTGCAATAGCGAGATGGCCCGAGCACCACCTCCGCTGACTGCATACATCACGGCAAATGCCAGAGCCTGAAGGAACAAAAGTCCGACCGCAACAGTCACGGCTCGGCGCAATGTTCCTTGATGCCCATTCGCCCATCGAGACGGCACACACACCAAGGCGATGAGGCACAGGATTGGCATCGATAGTGTTACGGCGAACAATTCCATCTGATCAAAACTCCGAGCAGTAGATCGGGCAGGTTGGGTATAAAAAAAGCCGGATGAAAGCACACATCGCGCTTCACATCCGGCTTGTCCTGATGGCTTTTGAACCATCGAGGCGTTAGCAATCGGTCATTTGTTTGTCGTTCGAGTCAATCCCGACTATCTGTTCGGAATCGCGCTACTTTGGCTCAGGCATCGCCTCAGCAGTTGTCTATTAATGTTCGATCAAGGCACAAAAAAAGGCTGGACGGGTGCAAAGTGCAACCGTCCAGCCTTCTTTGCACAAACGTTTCATTCTGTGCAACAAAAACTTTGTTCTCTGACTGCCTGACGATTCGCGAGCGAACTCCAGCAACAGCCAAAACCTTCATCGGTCGGAGTTTAGGCAGGGCATTAGTCTTGGTCAAGCCAAGAGAGAAATTTTCTTTTGCCTTTTCGTCATTCCTGAAAATTCGGCTTCCGCTCCAAAGTAAATACGATCACGCGCTCACCAGTTTTTGCACTGATGTCCGTGTGCAAACTAACGACGTCCACGTCAAGGATCTCCTTGATCACGGCGTCCAAAAGCGGCCTTCCTTTTTCGATCAATTCTTGCCGCACTTGCTTGATCAAATACTTCCCGCGTTGTGCATCCTCCGACTCAGCGAGCTTCATTTCCGCTGGAGTAAGAACATTGGTGAGCCGCACCAAGACCATGTCCTCGATGATGTAAGACTTCGTTTCGAGCGGACCTCTTCCCATGAACTCCTTCTCAAAGCGAATAACGGCTTGGCTAATTTCTCGCTCTATTTCTCGCTTACTTTTCATTCTCGCCTCCCAACGATGTCTGAAGGATGAAGCAATCATCGCTGATAGATTCCAGGCAAAGCGGCCACGTTCAACAGACTACTCCTCTTCAATCGGTCGAGCAATTGGGCCGAGAGATTCGAGTTCGTTGTGGCATTGATTCGTACTTAGCGACGAAGCAACGTAAGTTATCTTGAGTTCAACTCATCCTGAGTTTTGAAATTGATTCGCCGAGAGCGATGAAGGTGTCGGTGAACGTTCCATCGAGAAAGAAGCAGCGGCCCCAGCAATCACGGATGAAGAACGGCGACACGAAGGGAGGCTCGCTCGCAAGCTTTTGAATCAGAACCAACTTCCCAACACAGCGACCAGCATGCGACTTCAACGACTAGCCTTTGTGGCGATTCTACTTTTCTCGGTTCCCGGTATCACGCTCGGTGAAACAATCGAGATCAGCCCGAGCGACGATTGGTTTTCCATCCTGTCCGGTGACAGTCTGCAGCCGGGTGACGAGGTTGTCTTAGGCAGCGGCATCTATAGCAACTCGAGACGTCTCGTCATCTGTCACAGCGGAACGTTGGAAGAACCAGTCACGATCCGCGCCGCTGCCGGTGCATCCGTCGTCTTCAAACGACCGGATGCCAAGCAAAACACGATTAATCTGGAAGGAAATCAACACCTGCGACTCATCGGTCTGGAGATCACAGGTGGTGCTGCCGGGATTCGAATCAGCGCCCGCGCAGGTAGGCAACCCAGCGATCTTGTTCTGGAGGGACTACACATTCACGACATTGGCGGAGTCGCGATCACATGCAACCACGAAGGAGCCAAATATCGCCACATGACATTTCGCGGAAACCACATCCACCACACCTCGGGTCATGGGGAAGCGTTCTACTTAGGAGGCAATCGCGGGTCCGCCATCATTTCTGAGTCTGTCATCGAGAACAACTACATTCACGATCTCAACGGCGTCAACGTCAGCCAAGGGGACGGCATCGAAATCAAGCAAGGCAGCTATGGCAATCGGATCGTTGGCAACGTGATCCACGATACGAAGTATCCAGGCATCACCGTCTACGGCACCGCTGACCACGCTCGAAACGTCATCGAAAACAACTGGATTTGGAACACGGGCGATCATGGCATCCAGGCTGCCGCCGATGCGATCATTCGTGATAACAAGATCGCAAGTGTCGCAGGATGCGGCATCTATTCTCGCGAGCATCAAGGAGCCGTCCCTGCCAACTTGCGAATCGAAGGCAATTTTGTGATCGGCGGCACGAACCCAGCCCTGCGAATCATCGGTGGGCAAACAGAGCAAGCCGATGCAACGATCGAATTGGTGGGAAACCGACTCTGTGCGAGGAACGGCTTCGCCATCCGCATCGATGACCATGCCCTCGTGAAAGGGCACCAGAATCGAGGCACAGGAAAAGTCGCGGGCCGCGACCATCACACGCTTGACTGGAGTGTTGACGATTCAGCCAAGGTGGGACCTCTGAGTGAACTAAAGGGTCATCCCCTAAAGGGTCATCCCGCGTGGCGTTCGATGGACCGCCACGCCTTGAGGAATCTTTTTGTCCCCCGCTAAACATCGCTAACTGCGTATCGCAATTGCTTGAACGCGATCCCTATCGAAGTTCCAGAAATCGCGTTTTTGCGTGGTCCAATGGAATGAACCGCAAGTCTTGGTTCGCAGCCGCGTTTGTTGCAAACTGAGGGTTCCAGGGAATCGCATACGCACAAACACGTCCAGAGTTCTCCTCGGAAACATAGAGCACGCCAATACCAACTCGATTGTTGCTATTGAATCCGCGTAGGTCTGCCAGTCCTGCGGCCATGATGTACGCACCGTTATGTTCTGGGAAATCTTTGGCCACGTTGTATCGGTATCTGATAAAGAATTGCCCGTTCATTCGATTGAGCACGTATCCAGTCATATCACCGGTCACATGATCGAGCGTGACAACCGCCTCCATGCCCGAATCCAACGGGACACTGACCATCGTTTTCTTGTCACTCCCGTGTGCTGTCATTGCCAGAGCAGTGTTCGGCACACGATCTGTCAACAGAACCGTTAGCAGCACTCCGACGAGCAGAGCATTCATGGTCAAAATCGATTTGTTAATCATGTCTCTTAGTCCGTGGCAAGGGATCGTCTCGTGAAACAATATCTGGCAGTGACGCCGCTACGCATTGATTTTGCGCCACCCAGCATCTCAATTTTCAATGTCACGATAATTATAGACCGGCGTACAGTGAATCATCAGTCGGAATCTCCCTCGCTCGGCGAAGCCTGATTGCTGATCACTAGGCTCGAACCCAACCAACATGGAGTTACACGATGTTGACTTCCGCCGGCCCAATCAACTCACCGCTCACAAGCCAGGATCACGATTGGGATCCCGTAGTGTTCGTCCCGCTCGACGAATCCACCGCCTACGAACAACTCGATGCCTACTTTGAACGAGAAGCAGCCAAACGGGCTCTTGCCGAAGCAGCAGGAATCGACAATGTGCGTGTGATCGATGCGCTGATGGAGGCTGGTTTCAGACCAGAAACACTAACCGCCCTACAACTTGCTCCAATTGCATTTGCTGCCTGGGCCAGCGATTCCGTGACCGACGCAGAAAGTCGCGCTGCGGTGTCGTCGATCTATGAATACCGGCTTCTCAAGCATCCTGCAGCCGCTTGCTGTGTACAGTCATGGCTTGACGTTCGACCAGACCAACAGCTGTGGGACTTGTGGGTGCGTTACACCCAGTGTCGACTCCAGGACACACCAGCAATTGAGCGAAGGGTGGTTGGCAAGCAGCTGCTCGAACAAGCAACCGCGGTCGCACTCGCATCAGGAGGCTTCCTGGGAATCGGCAAGATCTGCGCCGCCGAACAAGTGGTGCTTGATGGAATTCAAAACGTTTATCGTCTGTGATGTCAACAGGTCCCTAAGTTCGCCGCCTCCACGAACCGGACACTTTTCTTACGGCTCGCCGAACAGATTCGTTCGGGCCGATTCGGAAATGGCGACAACGGCGGGATGCTTCAACCGACGTTCTACCGATATGGCGTAGAACTTTTCGATGATGCTCGGGATGCGGCCGATAGGATCGAGCGAATACTGCGTAGCCACGTCGACTGCTACCGCCGTCGGTACGACAATCATCCCCTCGCCAGCCTGGCCAAAGACTTTTAAGACAGCGCTGTCTTCAAATTCATGGACGGTGTCCGGCTGAATACCCTGGTCGTCAAACCATTGCTCCAACGCTCGCCGGAGAGTCGTATTCTGAGTAGGCAACAACATCGGTGCCCCGTCCAGAGACAACGGGAACCCCTTCGTATACTTCTTTGCCATCGCCGCGGTTCCGAAAACCGTGACATCACATTGCCCAAGCAAGTGATTGAACGCACGGACGTTCAACTCCGGTGTCAGCGGGGAATCTGCCAGCACAACGTCAAGACGATGCATCGCAAGGTCCGCCAGCAGGTCTTTCAGCTTTCCTTCGTAGCAAATCAGCTTGACGCGTTCCTGCATGGCGAGCACTGGCTTCAGAATCCGATAGGTCACCAACTTGGGAAGCACATCCGGCACCCCAACGAGTAGCCGTAGCGAATCATCTGCCGGTCGCCCGCGAACCGCGTCAGCGAGTTCATTGCCGAGGTTAAAGATCTCGTCTGCGTAACGAAACACCATCTGGCCACTATCGGTCAGATGCATTGTGCGTCCTTTACGCTCAAACAACTTCATCCCCAATGACTTTTCTAACTTCTGAACTTGCGTGCTGAGCGTCGGTTGGGACAGATGCAACACCTCTGCGGCGGCAGTGATCCCACCTTCTTTTGCGACCATCCAGAAGTACATCAGGTGGTGATAATTCAGCCAATCAACCATAGGAAAGCACACATAGCCTTTATCAATGCATTGGACCGTCAATTTCTATTTGCCTAACTGTACGAAACTGCCGTAAAGTTAAACAGTGTCAAGTCAAGAATCCTTTCCGCTTGTACAAGAGGCAGTTTTGTGACCCCATCTATTACTGATCGCAGTGGTCTTTTGACCGATGAATTACGTCAATTGGCCGAACGTCGATTGCTTTTTGCTTTGTCAAGATTCGATGATCGAATCACTCGAGTTGACCTTGTCGTCAGCGACGAGAACGGCCCTCGAGGCGGAATCGACAAGGCCTGTCGAATCACCGTCGCCTTAAACCAAGCAAGAGATGTCATCGTCCGGCACAAAGACGTTGACATGGCCAAGGCCATCTCGCGGATCGCAGAACGCGCCGGTCGAGCCGTTTCAAGAGCAATCGAAAAGACGCAGTCCTTCGAACGTATTCGCCCCATCTTCTACGACGATTCCGTTGTCAGCCTTTAGCGTCGAGACAGCACTTGAAGTCGCATTGATTCTCGTGCATCTGACACCAAGCAACTCTGGATGAAACGCTTCGGGGAACTCTCCGAAGCGAGGATGCCATCCCCGAGGAAAACAATGACTCCTTCTACACAATGGAAGCCAAACATTTCTAGCGACGGAGAGATGGAATCTCCGGACTACTTCTTCGTTCCCGTTTTTAGAGATAAGAACGCATCGGCTGAGTTGCTTGGACCGATGCCGACCGGCGCAGCAAGAAAGCAACGCTTACCACAGGCCGTACCAGCATACTGGGCGGCTTTGTGGAACGTCCCGCTACTCAATGCCGAGCAAGAGCAGCATTGCTTTCGAAAGTTGAACTTTCTGAAGTACCTATCGGCACATGCCGATCGTCTCGCGCGTTCTGACATCGGATGCACTGAGATGTTGGACGACCGAAAACGCTTCGATCGGCAATCCGTTCAAGTAAGAAATCAGATCGTCGAAGCAAACCTGCGACTTGTCATTTCACTCGCGAAGAAGTACGCGAGTGCTGGCTCGAATGAATTCGACGAAATTGTGTGCATCGGCAACGCGTCTCTGCCGCGCGCGGTTGACCTGTTCGATTTCCGTCGCCCCGTACGATTCAGCACCTACGCGTACCAAGCCGTCCAGTCTGCGATCTTCGGTGCCTACCGCAAGGAACGTCGCTTCAAGAACAGGTTCATCTCCTGTGGGAATGAAGCAACCGAGTCAGCGGTTGCGGATGCAGGTGAGAGTGACTTTGCCGAACTGAGAGCCCTTGAGGCGCGCTGTCAGGTGATCGACTTGATGAACAAGCTCGATGAGCGTGAAAGAAGAATCGTGATGGCTCGCTTCGGCATCAATCGGAAACAAGATGGCGTCGCTTTTCATGTGATCGCCAAGGATATCGGGTTGAGCACGACCCGAACAATACAGTTGTTTCGTCGCAGTCTCTCGAAGATGCGTGCATCACTAGCACCGCAGGAGTATTGAACGGACATGCGCCCAAAAAGGCTGTCTCGCTGGCAATTCCGCACGGACCGCCCTTGATCGCCTCCCTCTTCCCCCGTGGAGACGACCGGGTCTGGACTAGATCGATACCAGGGCCTCCAGCGTGACCTTCTCGACGAGCGTGACCTTCTGTAACATCGTGACCAGCCTCAACGGGGCATTCTCTGCAGGACTGGTTTCACGAACCAGAACAAGCACAAATGCCGACCCATGACTGAGGTCATTCGATCCGGAAATCATCGGCGATCCATGCAATTGGTTCCAGCTCATCCGATAAGAGTCCAGACTGCATGGTGACACAACAAGACATCGATGCCGCCGCTGACACGATCCGCCAGGGTGGCTTGGTCGCGTTTCCAACCGAAACCGTTTACGGCTTGGGAGCGAATGCCTTGGCTGCCGATGCGGTCGCAAGGATCTTCGAGCTCAAGGGTAGGCCTCGGTTCGATCCACTGATCGCACACATCGCGGATCCGGATCAGTTGACCGATTTAACAAAGTCGGTTCCGACGTTGGCAACGGAATTGATCAAGCGATTCTGGCCGGGCCCGCTATCGCTCGTCTTAGAAAAGCAATCGTGTGTGCCTGACATTGTCACCGCGGGACTCACCAGCGTTGCCGTCCGATGCCCAGCTCATGATGTTGCTCGCGCGTTGATCCGATCGGCAGGCGTTCCCTTATCCGCGCCGAGTGCCAACCGGTTTGGCATGGTCAGCCCAACGACTGCCGCCCACGTCCATGAACAATTCGGTGACCACACGCCCGTCGTGCTTGACGGCGGACCATGCCAGATCGGGGTAGAGTCCACCGTGATTTCCTTCGTAGAAACTCCCGATGCGCGTCCCACGTTGCTGCGTCCCGGAGGTGTCACTCTGGAAGAACTCGAGGAAGCCATCGGCCCCATCGAAATCCATCAACAGCAATCAGCGCGTCCCACCTCACCCGGTCAGTTGTCCAGTCACTACGCTCCCGCGACACCGCTCGTTCTTTCAGCAGATCGCAATCCCCAAGACAGCCAGATGCGTTTCGGCTTACTGACTCTGCAAACGCCTGAGTCATCTGACGGATTCGCCGCAATCGAAATTCTCTCGCAGGAAGGCTGTCTTCGCGAAGCTGCAGTCAATCTGTTTGCCGCCATGCGGCGTCTCGACGCGTTTGGCCTGGACTGCATCATCGCTCGTCCAGTTCCCGAAGTCGGACTCGGCCGCGCCATCATGGATCGTCTCAATCGCGCCGCTTCCAGGTAGAAGCGATTCGATATCAAGAGCGTAACGGAGCGAGGCCAGCGTTCGAGCGGACATGGAACGGCAGCCCAAAGCGCGGTCGAAACGAACGAAAAACGGCTCATTTGCCCGATTCGTATTGAATGCGATTTGACGACGGCCGATGCGGGAACGAGAATCCCGCCCGACGTTCTAGTTTCGCTGCCGTGTTATCTCAGGAGTCTCCAGCGACATGCTGAATCCATCCACTCGAATCCTGTTGTGCTTGATCGTCTTGTTCACCACGGCTTCATGCTCAAGGACGGAAGCGGATCAACCCAACGTGTTGCTGATCATGGCAGACGACTTGGGATACTCCGATTTGGGCTGCTACGGCAGCGAGATCATGACACCCAATTTAGATGCCCTGGCCGAAAAGGGTCTGCGTTTCACTCAGTTCTATAACACAGGCCGATGCTGGCCGACGCGGGCTTCGCTATTGACGGGCTTCTATCCCCATGGAGTTCGACGCGACTCGGTCCCGGGTGTCGCCAGTGGCAATCGAGGCAAACGTCCTGCTTGGGCCCCCTTGGTTTGCAAACCGCTCAAGCAAGCAGGCTACCGTACCTATCACACTGGCAAGTGGCATTTGGACGACATGCCCATTGCGAGTGGCTTCGATCACTCTTACTACTTGAAAGACCAGCATCGCTTCTTCAATCCGACCCTGCACTGGAAGGACGATGTCCAACTTCCTCCGGTGCCCAAGGGCACTGATTTCTATGCCACCATCGCGCTCGGAGATCATGCCGTCGAGTGCTTGCAGGAACACGCCAAGTCACACAGCGACAAACCATTCTTTCACTACCTAGCCTTTTCAGCCCCGCACTTTCCCCTCCATGCGTTGCCGGCGGACATCGACAAGTATCGGGAAGTTTATCGAGCAGGATGGGAATCGATTCGCCAGAAGCGTTGGAAACGAATTCAAGAAATGAATTTGGTCAACGCTCAATTGTCGGAAGTGATGCCTGAAGTCGGTCCACCCTACGACTTCCCAGACTCCATCGACAAGCTCGGCAGTGGCGAGGTCAATCGACCGTTGCCGTGGGATTCGTTGACCGCAGAACAGAAACTTTTTCAATCGACGAAGATGGCCATCCATGCCGGGATGATCGACTGCATGGATCGACAAATCGGACGCGTGATGGAACAGATTCGCGAGATGGGACAGTTCGACAATACAATGATCCTTTTTCTATCTGACAATGGAGCCAGCGCCGAAATCATGGTCCGCGGTGACGATCATGATCCGCAGGCCCCGATGGGGTCGTGGGCGAGTCACCTTTGCTTGGGGCCAGGCTGGTCGACAACGTGCAATACACCATTTCGATATCACAAGACCTGGACGCATGAAGGTGGTACTGCGACTCCATTGGTCGTTCATTGGCCAACAGGAATTCAAACGCGCGGCGAGCTCCGACATCAACCGGCACACGTGATTGATCTTTGGCCGACCCTACTGGAGGTCGCTGGTGTCGAAGTAACCAAGGAGGAACATCAGCGACCCGGATCCAGCCTGACCAAGTTCTTCGACGCCAACGAACAGCCAAACTCCGATCGCAGCCTCTGGTGGTCCCACGAGGGCAATCGCGCCCTGCGGCAGGGAAATTGGAAGATCAGCGCCGCAGGCAAAGAAGGCGACTGGGAGCTCTATCAGATCAGCATCGATCGCACCGAGACCTCCAATCTGGCGAAGTCCAACCCGGAAAAACTCCACCAACTGAAGCAGATCTGGACTCAAACCAATCTGCGTCAAACGGCCATGGCTCTGGAAGACGAACGCTAAGGCAATTTCGCCTCCCTGATTCCGTCCGGCCGGTTTATGATGGAAACTGATCTGACACACGCGGCTTCGCTTTCCTTCGGAGCCGTGCCCGCCTCCTATGGAACGACACCTTCCATGTCGATCTACCTTCGTAGCTTCGTTTTGTTGCCTTTGATGGTGCTTGCTGTTGCCCTACAAGCATCGCCGCCTTCGCCCAAGATCCAGCAATTTTTGCGTGACAACTGTGTCGACTGCCACACCGGCCCCGATGCCGATGGTGGCTTGGATCTTGAAGACCTCAGCGTGGACTTAGCCAACCCGAGGTTGATGGATCAATGGACGCGAATATTCGATCGCGTCGACAGTGGCGAGATGCCACCCGAGGATGCCGGCGAATTAGATCCGAACGATGCGGCGGTCTTCCTGGAGTCGACTTCGAGTTGGCTGATCGAAACTCAACGCGCCGAACATCAGAAGCTCGGACGAGTCCGCTCGCGACGATTGACAAACCAACAACTCGAGCGAACCCTGCATGATCTACTCGCAATCGATGTTCCGCTCGCGACGTTGATGCCCGAGGAACAGCGCACAGATGGGTTCACCAACATCGCTGAGGGACAACCGATGTCCCACTTTCAGTTAGCGTCGCACTTAACGGTCATCGACGCAGGTTTGGATGCGGCGTTTGCTCGATTGCGAGAGAAGCCAGCCGAACCATGGCGCAAGCCCTATAACGCTCGCCAGATCGCCAGGCAGAATCCGAACCGACGTTGCCGTGACCCCGAAATGCTTGGTGGTCAAGCCGTTGTTTGGAACTCAACGATGATCTTCTACGGAAGGATCACGTCGTCCACCGTTGAGCGAAGTGGCTGGTACCGCGTCACCTTTACTGCCTCGGCAAAAAACCAACCAAAGGATCATGGCGTTTGGTGTACGGTGCGCAGCGGTCGGTGCACGTCCGGCGCGCCCTTGCTGTCTTGGATCGGATCATTCGAAGCGACAGACAAGCCAACGGAACACACGTTTGAAGCATGGCTACCCGAGGGACACATGCTCGAGATTCGTCCTGCCGACGCGACGTTGAAACGCGCGAGGTTTCAGGGCGGGCAAGTCGGTGCTGGTGAAGGAGCTCCTCAAAAAGTCCCGGGACTGGCTTTGCACAAAATGCAAGTCGAGCAATTTCATCCTGGCGGTGACATCAGCCTCGTCAAGAAACGCTTGCTGGGTGACATGCAGGTCAAATTTGATCGCAAGCGGAGCGTTCAGTCGATCAGCGATCAGCCTGCGCAAGACGCAGCGAAGCAACTTCGAGCTTTCACTCGCCGTGCGTTCCGACGGCCAGTCACCGAACAGCAGTTGCGTCCCTACCTACAATTATTGCACGGTGAGATTGAGTCCGGAGTCGATCCGCTTGAAGCTCTGCGATCGAGCTATCGAGCAGTCTTGTGCTCGCCTCGCTTTTTGTACCTTGTCGAACCAGCAGGTCCACTTGATGACCACGCAATTGCATCGAGACTGAGCTACCTATTTACCGGCAGCATGCCCGATCATCAGCTAGCCAAACTAGCTCGCCAAGGCCAACTCCGCGATCCGCAAGTACTCCACGAGCAAGTCGAGCGACTGCTCAAGGACAACCACCTTCGACAGTTCGTGAAAGACTTCTCTGCCGAGTGGTTGGACTTGGTGGACATCGACTTCACCGAGCCCGATCGGAAGCTGTATCGAGATTTCGACATCGTGGTGCAAGACTCAATGCTTGCGGAAACGCATCGTTTTCTGCAGTCGCTGCTGCACAACGACCTTAGTGTTTCAAACCTTGTCCTTGCTGACTACACCTTCCTGAACAGTCGGCTAGCGCGCTACTACGACTTAGAGCCCGTCGAAAGCGGAAAGACAGAACGAGTCTCATTGCCTGCGGACTCCCATCGCGGCGGCTTGCTGGCTCAAGGTTCCATTTTGAAGGTCACCGCCAACGGCACCAACACATCGCCGGTTCTCCGCGGAGTCTGGGTGTCGGAGCGAATTTTGGGCACGCCCATCCCGCCGCCACCAGAAAGCGTGCCTGCAGTCGAACCAGACATTCGTGGTGCCAAAACGATCCGAGAACAACTTGAGAAGCATCTCTCCCACGCTGAATGTGCTGTCTGTCACCGGAACATTGATCCGCCAGGCTACGCGCTCGAAAATTTCGATGCGGCTGGTCAGTGGCGTGACAACTATCTAAAAGTGGAGAAAGGGCGTGTGAAGACGGGATCGCCCATCAACTCTAGCTTTGCGTTCGCTGATGGCCGAGAGTTTGCCGATTTCGGTGAGTTTCGCCAGATGTTGGCGATGAATCCGAGGCCGATCGCTCGTAACTTTGCCGAGAAGCTAATCGTTTATGGTACAGGGGCTCCGATCTCGTTTGCCGATCGAGCCGTCGTCGAAGAGATTGTTGATCAAACGGCAGACAACCAGCATGGTCTGCGATCACTCGTCCATGCAGTCGTCAAAAGCACCATTTTCTTGACCAAGTAAACTCACGTACTTCATCATGAACCAAAGCTACTTTAACTTTCGCCGGATGTTGGATCGTCGCACGGTAATCCGTGGTACGGGTGTCTCGCTAAGCTTGCCTTGGCTGACCGCGATGCGTCCCGCCTTTGCTCAAGAAAGTCAGACGGAATCGCCGCAGCGATTTATCGCGATGACGTTGGGGCTTGGATTGGTCAGCGACAATCTGTTTCCAAGCGACGCCGGCCACGACTACAAGCCATCTCGCTACATGTCCGCACTCGATGATGTGCGTGATCAAGTCACCGTCATCTCGGGAGTCTCTCACCCAGGCGTGAAAGGCGGCCATCGAGCCGAAGCAAGTATTCTGACGGCCTCGCCGATGGGCACCTCGGGTCGAGCACGGAACACCATTTCTGTCGACCAATTGATGGCGAAACATCTTGGCGATGCCACGCGATTTCCATCGCTCGTTCTAAGTACCGGGGGAAGCACCAGTCCCTGTTACACCGAAAACGGATCCATGATTCCTCCGCTGGATAGTCCGTCGCAGCTATTCACCAAGTTGTTCGTCAATGACTCGCGACAAGAGCGTGAGCGACAAGCAGGTCGAGTGCGGCAGGGACGCAGCATCATGGACTTGGTTGCAGAAGACGCAAAATCGCTTCAGCGTGACTTGGGGGCGGGAGACCGCGATCGCCTGGACGCCTACTTCACAAGCGTTCGTGATCTAGAAAAACGGATGGCCGAGTCGGAAAAGTGGGCCAAGCGCCCCAAGCCAAAAGTCAGTGAGAAAGCACCCATCGACATCAATGATCCTAGCGACGTGATCGGTCGACAGAAGACCATGTGCGATGTCATCAAACTGGCTCTGCAAACCGACTCATCGCGGTTCATCACATTGCACATCCCTGGTGCGGGCGGTGTGATTCCAATCGAAGGTGTTGACCAAGGGTATCACAACCTCAGCCATCACGGACGAGATGAAACCAAACTGGAACAGTTAGCGCTCGTCGAAACCGAATTGATTCGCCACTGGGGACAATTCATTGGCCAATTGCAGGCATCGGAGGAATCGTCGGGATCGCTGCTCGATCACACTTCTGTGTTGCTGACCAGCAACTTGGGCAACGCCTCCAACCATGACAATCGCAACATGCCGGTGTTGTTTGCAGGTGGTGGATTCAACCATGGCCAACACCTCGCGTTCGATCGCGGCAACAACTATCCGCTTCCAAACCTTTACGTCTCTGTGCTTCAGAAAGTTGGCATGGAAGTGGATCGGTTTGCGACAAGCACCGGAACGATGGAGGGGCTCAGCTGATCGCGGTCGGCTCGTCGCTCACTCTGCGAGTTCTGGGAATACCCCTTCGTCCAGGCTCATTCGCTTGACGATGGACCGCAGCCGAATTTGGAAATCGCTTTTGTAGTTAGCGACCTGTTGTTCGGTAAGCGCCAGTTTCGAGGCAACATCTTTGTTGCCCAGGCCTCGCACAAACAGCAATTCGATTGCCTTCAGTTTGACCCAACCTTCACCGCTCTTCCATCGCGTGACTTGTTCCGAAATGGCATCTCGGACAGCCGTCTCTTCGATCTCTTTGCGTTCCACGCTGCGCGCGATCGAACTGGCAACACGTTCGCCACCGGACGGATCCATTTGCCCGCTGCCGCTGCTGCCACGGCGATGCATCTGAATCGACGGCCTGCGTCCTTCTCGCCTGAGATGGTCGGTCAGCTTGTAGGCACAAATCGAGAACAGATAGCTCTCAAGTGGACGGCCACCATCGTAGTTCGGCAGGCTGATCAAGAATCCAACGAAGGCATCTTGAACAATATCCTCACTGGTCGCGCGATTGCGAATGCGGCTATCGGTGAAAGCCATCAATCGACCTTCGTAGCGATCAATCAGAGATTGCCATGCGTCCGAATCGCCCTCGCGAATCCTTTGGACCAAGTAGGCGTCTGCTTCGCTGGATGAGGAATCTTTAGATTTTGCCATCTGTTCAAATTACCGTGATACAAGACAACTTCCCAGGCCATTGTCGGGTTTGGCCTCAGAAAGGCGGTCCGGCTAGACTAGCTGGAATCCGTCGCTTTCACGAAGATGGGCACGCACAAAGACCAAGCGAGGCGCAGGAGCCTCGCATTTATCGGAAATTATCTCGACTGAGATTCGCGGAGCCAACGGCGATTGCGTCGTCAGCTCCGAACAAAACTGTACTCATGTCCGCGATGGGCTGAAGGATACTCCCCACTGATGACGGCCATTCTGGGCATTTCCGCGTTCTATCACGATTCGGCCGCTGCCCTGATCGTTGACGGAAAGATCGTTGCCGCAGCTCAAGAGGAACGATTCACTCGCAAGAAACATGATGCTCGTTTCCCAAGTCGGGCGATCGAATTCTGTTTGTCGCAAGCAGGAATCACTGCCGCGGACTTGGATCACGTCGGCTTCTATGAGAAACCACTGCTGAAGTTCGATCGTCTTTTGGAAACGTACTTGAGCTTCGCGCCAGAGGGTTTTTGGTCGTTCCGAAAAGCAATGCCCGAGTGGTCGGGAAAGAAACTGCAACTACGACGTGAGATTCGGCGAGGCCTCGATGGAGAGTATGGCGGTCGCGTCTGCTTCTGCGAGCATCATCAATCGCATGCCGCCAGCGCGTTCTTTCCATCCCCGTTCGACAAAGCAGCCCTGCTGACAATGGATGGCGTCGGAGAATGGGCCACGACGACCATGGGGGTCGGCAATGGTAATCGTATCGAGCTAACCGATGAAATTCGCTTTCCACATTCGCTTGGGTTGCTGTACTCCGCCTTCACCTACTACACCGGATTCGAAGTGAACTCTGGCGAGTACAAGCTGATGGGTCTGGCACCCTACGGCGAACCCAAGTACGTCGATCGAATTTGCGAGAAGCTGATCACGATCTACGAGGACGGCTCGTATCAATTGCATCTGGAGTACTTCAACTACTGCCAGGGATTGACGATGACTTCGCGACGCTTCGATGATTTGTTCGGCAGACCACGACGCCAACCAGACAGCCCAATCGAGCAGTTGGACATGGACCTGGCTGCATCGATTCAGAAAGTGACCGAAGAGGTCGTCCTGCGCAGCGCACGTCATCTGCACGCCAAAACCGGAATGAAGAATCTTTGCATGGCGGGCGGCGTCGCTTTGAACTGCGTTGCCAATGGCAGGTTGCTTCGTGAAGGGCCATTCGAGAACATCTGGATTCAACCGGCGGCAGGAGACGCCGGTGGTGCACTCGGCGTAGCGATGTTCATTTGGCACCAATTGCTTGGGCAGCATCGCCAGCCGACTTTGCCAGATGGACAGTCCGCCAGTTTACTGGGACCATCTCCCGACACCGAAGACATCATTGCGGTCTTTGAGAACTGCGGGGCAGAGTACCAAACGCTGGACGACACTGAACTCAAGAAGGTGGTTGCAGGCCACCTTGCCAGTGGAAAGGTCGTCGGTCGCGCTTCCGGCGCGATGGAGTTTGGTCCCCGCGCACTTGGGAATCGAAGCATCTTGGCCGATGCGCGGCATCCGCAGATGCAATCAACCCTGAATCTGAAGATCAAGTTTCGCGAGTCGTTTCGGCCGTTCGCGCCCATCGTGCTGTCCGATCGCGCGAGCGAGTATTTTCAATTAGATACCGATCACGACAGCCCCTACATGCTGGTTGTCTGCGATGTCAACAAAGAGCATCAGACGAACGAAGCCTCCGGGCGTGCAGGCCTGGACCGAGTCAACGATGTCCGCAGCAGTTTGCCGGCGATCACGCATGTGAACCATTCTGCCCGAATCCAAACCGTTGATGATCGGAACCTGCCGCTGCGGCTACTGCTATCGGAATTTTCCGACCAGACGCAGTGCCCTGTCTTGGTGAACACCAGCTTCAATGTCCGTGATGAACCCATCGTATGCTCGGCTGTCGACGCCTTTCGATGCTTCATGGCCACCAACATGGATGTGCTCGTCATTGAGAACCTGCTCTTGGAAAAGACCGAGCAAGGGGCCGTCGACATGACCCGTCTGCCGGAGATCAAACCGCTGGCTCAGGAGGACGAAATGACCGATTGGCAGATCAGCCAATTCGTACTTTCCCTGATCGGAGCATTTTGCATGCTCGGCGCAATCGCGTATTGGAGTTGGCAAGCGATACTACCGACCGTTGTGTTCCTTGCCCTCGCAGCAACGACCGCGGTGATCGGATGTGCTTCCGCTTCTGCACGTAGGATGATTCACGATGTCTTCAAGCAGGTTACTTTTCCAATTCGGTGGATCTTGACCCTGCTTGCGCTTGGAATCGTCTATTTTGGTGTCCTGACGCCGATCGGGTTGATTCGCCGATTGGGTGGACATGGAATGAAACTACGGAGCAGACCAGAAAGCTCTGCTTGGAGTTCGCGGAAACCCCGTGACATCGCGAGCTACTTCAACACGTACTGATTCAGATTTAGCATGCCGACTGACCCGAACCAAGAATCCGAGTTCCAAGACCTTTCGCAGCAAGCGACGGACCCAGGACTCTTGCGCGAGTTCGTTGACTTTTTGAAGTACAACAAGAAGTGGTGGCTGACACCAATCATGGTCGTCATGGCTTTGCTGGTGGGTGCCGCATTACTGCTGCCGTCCCCCGTTGCACCGTTCATCTACGCGTTGTTTTAGGCCAACACGAAAGCTACTCGCCTTCACTTTTTGGCTGCACTTCGCTTTCCGGCTGCAACTCGTTCTCCGCTTTTTTCTGAAGGTCAGCCGCTGCGGCATCATCGTTCTCGTGCTCAAGCTCACCGGACTCAGCGGCGGTCAACCGACTCTTCGCTTCGGCGAACTGAGCCATTGCCTCACGCACACAAACGGCGGCGATGATAACGGTCATCGCAATCGCCAGGATCTGCAGGAATCCACCCAGCAAGAAAAAGCATGCCACACCGCAACCTAAGGCGCCAGCTGCACAAAGCAGATTGACCATGCCTTGGATTTGAATGTTGCGGTTCTGAATCCGCACGCTGCGGCTAATCGCACTTCGCGCAGAGTGATTTGCCAACTCTCGCATCGCGGACAAATCGCTATTCTTCTCTGGCGCTTGAGACCTCGGCACCAATGGTGCATCGGGATCCATCGGTGGCTCATAGAGTGGCTCTACCAGTTCGCTGACATTTTCTTCGATGCTAGGTTCGACCGACGCGCTCAAGTGAGACTGAGTCACAGATGCCGTTTCTGTGGGACTATCGCCAGGGCGAGCACGATTCAACAATCGATTCATGTACGCTTCGATCGAATCGTCGTCGTCTTCCTCTAACTCAGCGGATGCCTCGGGAGCCGACGTTTCGACAGCCACTTCGTCTTCATCGCTGGAGTCTGCAGAGAGATAACTCGAATCATCGGATTCATTGGATCGTTCAACCTGATCCAACTCGCCTGCGTCTTCAATGCTCTCGACGCGGTAGCCGTCGTCACTGTTGCTCCAATCGCTTGATTTTGCTTCCTCTGGAAACTCGCGATCCCAACCTCCTTCGCCCGATTCTTGATTCAAGGAAGCTTCGTCAGAAGCATGGACGCCCTCTGGCATCAAAAACGTGCCATCGCTTGGTTCAGGCTCGCTCTCAAAGTCCTGAATCAATTGGCTTGCCAATGATCCCTGGATGATCTCATCGGTCGATGGGGCGTCATCATCAACCCCTGCGTCTTCCGCAGACACCGGGTACGACTCATCATTGGCCTCCGACCAACTGCTGCTCTCAGCAACGCCGGAGTCGTCCGTGTTCTCCCAAGCAGACACCTCTTCGACAGGTGCTTCGGATTCACGGGGCGACCAATCGCTGGACTCGTTGGAGTCCCACGCCATCGTTGAACCCTGTTCCTCATTGTCGACAACCGAGTCTTCAGCAGGCCAGGCCGACTCTTGGACAGCTTCATCTTGCCAGCTTGGCGTCTCGCTCCACGCGCTGGTGGATTCAACTTCCTCTTCGGGCTCAACGACACCTGGATCGCTTGCGACGACTTCGTCGGCAGGCATCTCGTTCCAAGCCGCAGTCTGCTCGTGCGACTCTGTCGCCCCCCAGACCTCTGCTTCGGAGGACTCCTCTAGAACCGGATCCGCGGTCGGAGCTTCCGAGTCTTGCCACACCGATTGCTGCACGTCTTCGCTCACGCTCGATTCGGGCGCATCATCGCTGCGTCCAAGATCGTACGAATCGACTTGCAACTCACCGGCGGAATCAGCTTCCAACTCGCTAGACACATCATCCCTTTCCAAATCCAAATCAGGCTCAGGATCAGGATCAGCCGCAGGCCAGTCGGCCTGCTGGATGTCGTCCAACTCAATCGATTCCGGCCCGGGATCAATTCGTTCATTTGGCACCTCAGCGTCAGAGCCAGACTTCTCGAAAGCCGTTTCGGGCATTTGGTAAGTTGGCCAAGCACCGTCATCGTTGTCGTCCGCTGGCGATGAGTCCGCAGCCGGCTGGTCGACAACCGCGTTTTGATCGCTATCCAAAGCGGAAGCCGCGATCGCTCCCATTCCGGCAACCCCGGCCAACAGAGCCGCCGAGTCAGAATCCGATGGAATCTCATCCTGTCGGCTCGCCTCGGCTTCCTTCAGACGCTCCAGCGTGTCGTCATACTCTTGCTTCATCTGCTCGAGCTGACCATTGGCAGCCTCCAGCTCTTCACGCAAGCTTTGGAACTCGGTGTTGGATGGTCTTGCGTCGACTTCGGCAATTGCATCATCACGTTCCTGCTGAACTTCATCCAAACGGGCAGTGATTGCCTCATTCGTTTCGCGGAGTTCACTCAGTTCGCCGTTGGCACGGGCAAGGTCGATCGATAGTTGATCCACCGCAGTGCGAAGTTCATCCGCTTCAGTAGCCCAACTTTCGCGATCGCTATCACCACGGTCCCGGCTTTGCTCAACCAGCGACTCCAATTGTCGAACCGATAAGCAAGCCTCTTCATAATCCGTACGAAGCTGCGATGCCTCGTCGCTGGCTTGCACAACCGACTTCTGCAATTCATCAACCTGTTGGCGAAGTTGCTCAGCGAGCTGTTCACTCGCTTCCAACTTTGCTTGTTGGTCTTGCAGGTCTTCACCCTGACCGGCTCTCAATCGTTCGACTTGGGCCGTCATCTCCGCCAAGCGAGCCTCTGCCTCGGTGCGTCGCGCCTCGGTCTCTGCCTGCGCATCGATTGCCTGATCGCGGGCAATCTCCAGATTTCGCCGCAGGTCCTCATGCTCTTCACGCTGCCGCTTTTCCCGCGACTCGATATCTTGCTGCTGCCCAGAAAGCTGTTCGATCTGATCATTCAGGGACTCGAACTGCTCCCGCATGTGCTGCACCGCCTGTGTTGCGGACTCAGCTTGGTGCTGGGATTGCACCAATTGCTCGGTCGCTTCCTGAAGCTTGCGCCGATACTCGAACTCCTGACTGCGGAACTCAGATTCACGTTCGAGAAACTCGGCCTGACGAGTCTGTGCTTGTTCCCGAAGTTGCATCAGCTCTTGCTGACGTTGTCCATAGTCCTCGTAAAGCTGAAACGCGGAGGTTTCTTGGGACTGCACGCGCGTCTCGCGTCGGTGCAGATTCTCTGCTCGTGACCAGAGTTCTGATTCACGACTTCGTAGGTCCGACTCACGGTCGGTAATTCGGCTCTCGCGCCGATCACACTCTTCTTGACGATCGCGCCATTGGTCAATTTCTCGTCGCAGGCGATCTCGCCAGATCACGTCTTCCGGAGCAGGAAGTTCCGTGTTCATCGAAGGGACCGGCTTAACCGGTGACGAATCCATCACGTGATTCAGGGAGTCATACGGGGACGGCCGATCCACCGACGTTGGAGTCACGTCCCGAAGTGCAGGATCGCTGTCCATCGGATTGTCGGCAATTGCTGCGAGCAATTCGAATTGATACGCACCCAGCCGCAGGATGTCTCCAACCTCTAGAATGGCTTCGGTCTTCCGAGTTCCATTGACGTCGATGGGAACGGAGTACGCTCGTACCAGAATGCGCGACTGATCTCGGATCAGGACCGCATGCATCGGCCGCAACGCGTGATCGGTCAACCGAATCGAGCATCCTTCTGCGCTACCGAAGGTGTAGCGATTTCCTGTCAAACGAAGGCGCCGAACCGGCGCACCTGCTCGCAACACGCGGAACTCAATCGAGTCCACTTCGGCAGGAGACTCAACGACAGATCTACCGGCATGAGCCTCGGAGCCCACTGCTTGCGGTGGGAGTCCCGTATCGGATGAAGTGTCCGACTCAGATTCCATCGAATCGTTCAACGTTGGCGACGGGTCTGCATGCGATGTCCGGTCGTCCGTGAAACTCGGAACAACGAAATCGGTTGGGTGATCGAAGGATGATTCGGATCCGCTCGTGTGATCAGTACTCACCGTCGTGTCCCTTCTGTGATGAAAACTTGGAAAACCGCTCTGGAGAGGTCTTCATTTGCGTTTCTGTTCGGCAGTTTTTTGGGGGGAGCGCACCATTCCCTCATGGATGCGCGCACTCCTATCCTTTCTGTACTTTTCGGACGTCCCATCCTCTCCTGTGAGAGAATCTGGATGGGATGCAACGCTTTTAGCAGCCTTCGTCGAAAACTGCAGGATGAATCCCCGTGACGCGAGCCTGGCCACCCCACCACCCCCTCGAAAGAGGTGCCGGCGATCCAGTTCGGGGGGTGTCGCGATTGGGGTCAGACGAACTGTCCTGTTCGACTAGGGGACAAATTTCTCCGCAATAGGCACCCTAAAGCCTTCGTAACCCGTACTTTATGCACCCTGGACCATGAAATTCGCCTGCAGGGAAACCTATGAACAGCGTTTTTGCTTGGCTCGTTCCTATCATGTGTTCGTCGAGTCACATCGAAGAGACAACCAATTTTCGGTGTGCTGCGTATCAATGGAAACGCAGCTCGTCTCCACGTTTCTGACACTTGTTCGGAGGGATTCCCGGTTTTCCGGAATTTCCACCGAAGGACAGCAGCGGTGGGGAGTTGCTTTGGAGGAGCAGTATTCGTCCTTACCAATAGTGCCTGATCGCGGCGACCTTCTTTTCCCTATGAGGTGATGCGATGTCTCGAAAAGATGCAATAAAGAAACTACGCGAGCAATTGGTTCGACGGCGGGATGCGCTTCAGCGTGCCCTCGACGGAGACCTGAGCCTGCTACGTGAACTTCATCAGGAACGAACCGGTGACATCCTCGATGCTGCCGCTGACTCGGTTCAGGATGAGTTGAATAGCCAGTTGATTGAAGCTGAGAGTCGCGAACTTGGCGCCATCAACGAAGCGATCGAACGTATCAATCATGATGCTTATGGGAACTGCGAAAGTTGCGGCAAGTCGATCCCGCTGACTCGTCTGCGAGCGGTTCCCTATGCAGCTGACTGCATTGACTGTCGTCGCAGAGCGGAAAGCAAAACGTCGGGTGGCGTGATGTGGAACCGTGTCTTCGAGAATGTCGAGACGGACAAAGTCTAACTCGACGTTCACAATTCACTGCGCACAACGACCGGCCAATTGTCCGGTCGTTTTTTAATGCGCCAGTGGTTTTCAAAACGCTGATCAGATCGGTTCTGCCAATCGTCCCGCTCAAGGACACCACAACAACGAATTGGAAAGCTGGCCTATTGGAATGGTCGATGCCTAAGATGGACCGACCTCCCATTGGTCTCAACTTCGGCTGACTGTTTTGAGTCCCTCCCCTCTGGATTCTCTTCAAGCTCCGATCGTTGTTCTCACAACGTTCACCTCCCACTCAGCATCACTCCATGGTCGCTACGTTCAATCGTTGCTTCGCCGCAAAGCGGCGGCTCTTGCTTTTATGCGCTGTTACAGTCGCTAGCTGTCAATTGGCTTTGGCTCAAGACTTCGACGACAATCGCTCCGTCAGCGTGCGGCGACCGAGTCTTGATGTCCCCAAGCAAACGTCAAACGCATCGCTCGATGTGCAGCGCGAACGGTTGTACAACGAGTTGGCCGAGGAGTTTGCCGCCTTCGATCGGCTGGGGAACTTGGTGCGCCGTGTCTCTCACCTTGCCAAGCCAAGTGTCATTCACATTGAAGCGCACAAAACCGAAGAGAAGGCAGGGTCTCGCGAGTCCTATGATGAAGCGGGAAGTGGCGTCGTTCTGCAAATGAGCGACGGCCAACTGTGGGTACTGACCAATCGACACGTGATCCTGGGTGCCAGTCCGCGCGAAATCCTTTTGCGTTCGAGCGATGGCCGAGAGTTCTATCCCAGTAAAGTCATTGCCGATGACAGCACGGACGTTGCCGTCATGAAGCTCAACAACGTGGATCTACCTGCGGCCCGTCTTGGTGACAGCCAATTGGTCGACATCGGTGACTTCGTGATTGCGGTTGGAAGTCCATTCGGTCTGAGCCACTCGGTGACCTTTGGTATCTTGAGCGCAAAGGGTCGGCGAGATCTTTCGCTCGGTCAACAGAAGATCGACCTGCAGGACTTCTTTCAGACCGATGCAGCCATCAACCCTGGCAACAGCGGCGGACCACTCTTGAATCTGCGAGGCGAAGTGATCGCGATGAACACTGCCATCGCCAGCAGCAGCGGGGGAAGTGAAGGCATCGGCTTCGCAATCCCCATCAACATGGCCATGAAAGTCGCCGACGAGTTGGTCACTCACGGTCGACTCCGCCGTGGCTACCTAGGCGTTCAATTGGATCCCGATTTCTCGGTCGCCGACCTCGTCGCCGCGGGGTACGGACTTCAAAGCGGCGCCAGAGTAAAAAGCGTTCGCAACGGTTCACCGGCCCAGATGGCGCATCTCCAACGCGGCGACATCATCGTTGAGTTCGACGGCCACAACGTCGAAAACGATGATCACTTGGTCGCTCAAGTTGGTTTGACACCAATCGGCAGCTCAATTCCGTTGATCATCTATCGCGAAGGCAAGCGATACCGAACCGAAGTGATGGTGACCGACCTGCAATAGCGACGCCTAAGCCGGCCGGCGTGTTCAAATTCACCCGTCGCTCAGCGTCTAAGGCCGGCTGCGTCCCGCCTTGATCACTTGTGCCAACTGTAGCTTCAGACGCGCCGCGACTTCGGGATTCTCTTGGATCACATTGGTTCGCTCACCGGGATCGTTCTCCAGGTTGTAAAGCACGAATGGAGCCAGCGGTCGTCCTTTCAATCGCAGTTCCGTGTTTCTGGTTTTCTTTGAATCGGATCGAAGCAGCTTCCAATTGCCAGCGCGAAGGCCGTAGTTGCCGCCCTGGCCATTGTCTTGCTGAATCAAGTACTCACGCCCCTTGGCACCGTTGGCACCCAGCAGAGCCTGCGAAACATCGAAACTGTCCAAACAACCGTTCTCAGGTAATGTGGCCCCGGCCAGTGCGGCGCAGCTGGCGGCCAAGTCGATCGTGCAAACCATTTCGTCCGATTCACCTGGTTCGATTCGTCCCTTCCAACGAGCAATGAACGGCGTCCGAGTGCCACCCTCGTAGATGTTGTATTTACCGCCTCGAAAGGGACCCGCGGGCTTGTGATTGCCGATCTTCTCGATCGCATCATCCTGATAGCCGTCGTCCAGCACCGGGCCGTTGTCGCTGCAAAAGACCACCAAGGTGTTCTCAGCCAACTTCAGGCGATCCAGCATCTCCATCAACTGACCAACACACCAGTCCAGTTCGAAGATCGCATCGCCACGCGGTCCCAGTGCAGTTTTGCCTTGGAAGCGTTCATGAACAACACGTGGAACGTGCAGATCGTGGGATGCAAAGAACAAGAAGAAGGGTTCCTCTTGGTTGGCTTCGATCCATTGCTCTGACTGCTCGACCCACTTGTCCGAAAGATCCTCGTCGCGGAATCTAGCTGCGTGCCCACCGGTGTAGAAACCGATTCGGCTGATCCCATTGTGGATGGTCGAGTTGTGACCGTGTGACCAATCCATCTTCAGAGAGTCACGATGCGTGATCCCGGTTGGGTGGTCTTCGCTCGGCTTCTTCTTTCCAACCCAGAGTGGATCGGCTGGATCCAGATTCAGAACGCGATGATCTTGCACGTAGACTTGCGGAACACGATCGTTTGTCGTGGGCAGTAGAAAACAGTGATCGAATCCGATTTCCAAGGGGCCAGGCTTCAAGTCCCCGTTCCAGTCCGGCATGTCCGATCCTAAACCAAGATGCCACTTGCCAATCACGGCAGTCTTGTAGCCAACCGACTTCAAGACCGACGCGATTGTGTCCGTGCCACCAGGAATCAAAGCGGGGCTGTTGGGGGGAGCAATTCCAGTTCCCGGACGTCGAAACGCATAGGTTCCAGTGAGAAAAGAATATCGTGTGGGCGTGCAAGTTGAGGCGCTGCAGTAGCCGCTGGTGAATTTGATTCCCTCCGAAGCCAATCGATCGATATTCGGCGTCTGAAGAGCAGTCGCTCCATAACACGAGACATCGCCATAGCCCATATCGTCGGCCATGATCACGATGACGTTGGGTTGCTTTGCGTCCGCCTCGGCACAGGAGCCAAAAGCAACAAAGCAAAGTGCAACAGACAAATAGCGAAGGAAGAACAGGCGGCAGCTAGGCATGGTGATGGATGCTCGGAAGTGGATCGAATTGTCGAGCAGGCCGGGGCCGAACTCAACCAAGAGACAGAATTATAACCGGAACGCATCGGAACTGCGGTCGCGGGAACTCAGCACGCCGAAGGAAGCTTTGCAAAAGCTTCGGCGAAGAAATCTGCCGAGCCAAAGTTGCCCGATTTAAGCGCCAAAGCAATCCGTGTCGTGCCAATCGACTCGGTCCACGGCACGCCAGGAGCGATTTCGGGCCCGATCCGAATGGCTTGCACGCCCAACTTTTGCGTCACGGCGCCCGAGGTTTCGCCACCAGCCACAACCAGTCGGCGCACGCCTTTCTCAACGAGATACGCAGCCAGTTCACTCAGAATAGTTTCCGTTAGCTCAGCTGCCCTCTGAATGCCGACTTGAGACTGAATCTGTTGCAGCGACTGGGGGTCGGTTGTCGACGCAATCAGAGGACGCTCATGAAGATGGGCATCCACCCATCGTTTCGCATGCTCCAGTAACGCCTGCTGGTCTTCGGCTCCGTTAAGAATGTCCAACTGCAATACCGGATGTGTTTCCGAATAGACGCGGACCTGCTCTTGAGTCGCAGACGAACAGCTGCCCGCGACGACCGCGGACAGACCTTCCACGAAAGGATCGCTGCGCGCCGCCTGACTCGGATCAAAGTTTCCGCGTCTCGCCAACACACTCGCCAGATGTCCCGCAATGGCAGACCCGCCGGTCACAAGTGGATGGTCCACGACGCATTCGGCGATTCGACGAAGATGAGAATCATCAATCGCATCGATGATCACTAACGGTGGCAACTGATCAAGAGTCTGTTGAATGGATCCTGGATCGGATAACTGTTCCACACTCAACAGCCCAACTTCTCGCTGCGACTGTGCAGCCAGCCAGCGCACCAAGTTCGCGTCGGTCATGGGATTCAGTGGATGGTCACGCAGGCTGCTCTCGTGCAGCAAACGATCACCGACGAACAAATGCCCTTGGTAGACGCTTCTGCCGTTCTCTGGAAACGCGGGACAAAACGTTGCTTGCCGAATTTGCAACAAGTCCAGCAGTGATTCTGCAACAGGGCCAATGTTGCCTTCGGCGGTGGAATCAAAGGTGCTGCAGTACTTGAAGAACAAACGCTGCGAGCCGATCGACCTGAGCCATTTCGCCACCTCACAGGACATGCGACTCGCCTCCCCCGAAGCGATCGAACGGGACTTCAGCGCAATCACGACGGCATCGAATCCTACTACCGTTTGATCATCATCAGGAGTACCAAAGCATTGCACCACCCGCATTCCACTGCGTTGCAGTAAACCAGCCAGATCCGTCGCACCGGTGAAGTCGTCGGCAATGCATCCAATCAGAGGTCCACGGGTCGCCTGACTCATGCTGAAGCTCCACGATCAAAACCAAACGCACTGGATGGCGACGACTCGTCACCGGGGAGAATTGCGATCGCGCGCACCGGGCATCCATCTCCGCCTGCAATCCGAAGCGGCAACGCAACGAACTCGCATTCATTGGAATCGATTTTATCCAGATTTGCGATTCCTTCTACGATCACAATCCCACCCCGAAACAGTGCCTGGTGCACGTCTGTTAGCTCGACTTTCTGATTCACATCTGCGACGGACGGCGGTTCAACACCGATCAATCGCACCTGTTGCTGCACAAACCAATGAGCGAGTTCGAGGGAAATTCGTGGAAGTTCATCGCGATACTCGGGGCTTGGAAAACGGTGATACCAATCGGTACGCAACAAAATTCGTTCACCGCTGACGAGAGGCCGGTCGAGCGCCGCTTGGAATCGTTCGACGGTGATCAATTCCCGTGGAGTCACCGGTGCAAGGTTGACGATCCGTGCCACTCCGCAACAAGCCTGCAAGTTCAGCTCGTCCAGCGTTTGCCCGTTCGGCAAGAAATGACGGGGCGCATCCATGTGCGTGCCGCAGTGCGAGTACAAATGCAACATCGTTGCATTCCAGCCATGGGTCTCAATCGACTTATATGGTTCGACCTTAGCGTTGGGAAGATCTGCGTCGACGACGAGACTCAAGTCAACGATTCTGCGCTCCTGCGAATTCACTTATTGGCCTTTCCGGTAGAAAAGTGGGGCACGTTTTCGTGACAGTGTAGGCACATTCTCAACACTCTGTCACAATCTCTGTTTGCACTGCAGGACATCGCAGTGGTTGAAGTGGCGTAAACTTCCTGCTTGTGATGTCCGGCAAAGGGTTGGGCAGAGGCAAGCGAGAAGCTCACCCCGGCATTTTGGTTGCCCAGGCATCCGCGAAGGAACCCTCATGAACGACGATCGCTTGAACGAGATTCAACGCAAAGTCGATCGACTCGCCAGTTTCATGGACGATTTCTTCTGCATTCCTGGAACGAACATTCGCGTGGGATGGGACAGCATTCTCGGTTGGTTCCCGGGCGTGGGCGACGTGATCACACTGAGCTCACAACCGTATCTGCTTGTCCAAGCCCTTCGTATCGGTGTACGCAAACGGGTTTACGCCAAGATGATCGTGAACGCTCTGATTGACTTCACCATTGGCATGATCCCCGGCATCGGCGATCTCTTCGATATCTTTTGGAAGAGCAATCGGCGGAATGCCAACTTATTGAAAGAAGAAATCGAACGTCGCCTCTAAGACAAAGCAAGCCGGAATGCGTCGAATCAAGCCAGACTACTTCAGTCGTCGAAGTTTGATGTTCTTGAAGCGAACCACCATCGCGGGCCCCTTGTGGATTTGGAGTGCAATCACACCGTCCTTGGCCGCTTTGCTCTCTTGCTCGTCGATCACTTCTGCCGTCATCGATTCGTTGATGAAGTGTTGCAAGTGGTTCCCGTTCGCGACGACCCGAAAGTCGTTCCATTTGCCAGGGTGAATGCCAGCAGCCAATGCCGCTCGATCTCCGAACCGAACCTTCGAGGTCTCACCTTCACCGTCGATCGTGACGGTCTCGCCTCGCTGGGCCAGGATACCGCGACCTTTCTCCTCATAAAGAATCCCAGCAAACTTGTTGGTGAAGTCGATGTCAGCCTGATAGCCACTGACAACGAACTTCTTTTCGTCGATCACTTTACTGCGATACTGTATTCCTGAATTGCCGCTCTCGATCTTGAACTGAGCCGTCAATTCAAAGTTGGGCGGGACTGCTCCTTGATAGACCAGAAACGTATTTCCATCGATCGGCTTTTCATCAGAGGTCCGACCAACGATTTGCCCATCCTCGGCAGACCAGAGATCATCGCGTCCCATCCAGCCCGTCAAATCACCGCCTCCATATAAAACGGTAACGTCAGAAGTTGCAGCGGGCTCTGTTTTCGGTTCGTCAGCGACACAGAGCCCGGAGAACAAAACGAAGGCGGCAAGCAAAGAAAGAATTTTCATAGAGTGGTCCGGTTTGGAATCGGTTGTGAAGTGGGAAATTGTAACCGAGACCTATTCGTGATTCAGTTGGCCGGTCCAATTCCATCAGGAGTGATCCGAAAACCACCGCGCCGCTTCCTACTGCTTGCCGATGGCCCGTCGAAACGAGTCAAAGGCATCACGATAGGCCGCCGGAGGGGGCTTTCGATTGCCGGAGTCCCGGACTGATCGCAAGCTGTCAGCAGATTCTCGCACCTTCTGATTGGAATCCGTGACGGACGGCCGCAGCCCTAGACTTCGCAGCGCATCGGACAACTCTCCGTCGCCCTCAAGGGAAGGGTCGTTGTTCGACACGTCGCGAACGTTCTGCCAGCGCTGGGCAAACTGCTTCAGATCGTCTTCCGTCCAATTCAGTTGATCGAGCAACTCGCGATCAGGTGCGTCCCTGGTTTCCTTCAAGTAGTCCAAAACCATATCGGTCGCTTGCTTGGCGTACTCAAGATCAACGGGGTCCGGCGCCTGGACCGCATCAGCCGGATCGCCGACGTCGCCGCCTTGCCCGGATCCATCGAAGGTATCTGCGGTGGTCTGATGGGGGCTCTGTTTGTTATCGGACTTGGCATTCGGTGTCTGATTGGGCGAGGCTTCGGATCCGGGCTTACCAGAACCTTTTGTTCCTGACGGGGAATCGCTTTTCGACTGCTGATCAGAGTCGGACGGATTTTGTTGGCCAGCTTCCGAATCGTTCTGTCCCTCGGAGTCGGAGCCTTGTTGCTCGCTGTCGGAACTCGGTTGATCGCCAGAGCCTGACTCCTCAGCCGGGTCGCCTTGCTCACCATTTTGGCCAGCTTCACCTTCGTCCCCCTGGTCGCCTTGCTCGCCGGAGGGTTTGCCTTCGTCATCGCCTGGTTGGCCTTGCTTGTCGGAGGGCTTGCCTTGGTTGTCCGGCGTTTTGCCTTGTTCCTCGGAGGGCTGGCCGTCAGATTGATCTTCCGATGGAGAATCGCTGCTGTCACTCGATGCGTTCTTTCGATCGGATCCTGACGAATCAGAACTTGCTCCAGAGGGATCCTTCGACGGAGAGTCTTGTGAGTTCGCGTCCCCCGACTGCTCTCCCTGCTGATTCCCCGAAGCACCTTGGTCACCTTGGTTGTCCGGTGATCCTTGCTCGCCCTGCTGCGAATTCGAGCCACCCGACTGTTCCTGCTCTTGTTGTTTCTTCTCTAGGAAGTCGCGAATGCGCTCGAACGTTTCGCCGTCATGCTTGGGGGAACCTTGTTCCTCTGCCGGTTCTTCGCCGGCTTCTGATCCAGACGGATCGCCCGCTGCATTCTCACCAGTACCGGACTGCTGCTTGCTGTTGGCCCCATTGGGATCGCCCCTTTGTCCGTCGCGATTCTCCGCTCCTGCTTCGCCCGAACTCTCGCCTTCTGTCTTTGAACTGGAATTCGATGGATCGCCCATCTGTCCTTCAGGCTGCTGTCCCTCGGACGCGGAGGACGAATCTGCATCCCCGCTTGGATCGCCGTCGCTGGAATCCTGGCCGGCTTTTGCGTCGCTGGGACGCCCACTTTGACCGGAGTCGTTGCTAGGGTCACTCGCCGCATTGGTATCGGAAGGTTCTCCGCTGGAGTTATCCGACATCTCGTTGGAACCTGACCCATCATTCGATTGGGACGGGTCTCCCTCGGCACTGTCCTGACTGGAACCGCCCGACGACGACGTTCCTTTCTCACCAGTTTCCTCGCCGTCCGATTCTCCTTCCTGCTGACTGCTGCTGCCTGATTGATCGCCGCCGCTGCCTTTGCTTGAGGAGCCACTTTCTCCGGATGATCCGCCACCAGATTGCTGCCCTGATTCGCCATCTTTTCCGCTTTGCTCGCCAGCTTCATCCGATGACTTTTGTTCTGGCTTCTGATCAGGCTGCCCCACTCCATCTGGATTGGAATCCTGGGATCGAGGATCCTCTTCCATCGAGACAATTCTGATTTCGACAGGATCTGTGCGAACAACATTGGGTTCGATACTGGGCATGTGCTCGATGGTGCGGTTGTCGGTGGCAACCGCAACGATTTGAACGGTATCGCCGATTCGCAGCCCCAGGGCAGCCGGGCGAAAACCGTATTCCATGATTTGGTTCGTGCTTCGACGGTCGCGGCTCTGATCCGCGTTTGCATTCTCCACACTCCACAAGACCGGCTCGGCAATCAAGTCGATGCCGGATCGAATTTCCAATGTGACTTGCCTCAATCCGAAATCAGGGTCCGAAGCATGAACTTCGATCGTCTGCTGCAAATCGATTGGCAAATCTTTGGGCGAAGTCACAGGAAGCATGATCGCGACTTCAGGCGGCAAGTCAGTCACCACTCGAATCGGATAGACGATCGGGTCAGGATTCGTCTGCCCCGCTGCATCGCTGACTTGAATCCGATAACTCTCTGGTTCCACCGCTGCGGATCGACCGCGCGCACTGCGCAGTGAAAACGAAACCGACAAAGTTGTCCCACTGGCATCGATTTGGATGTCGGTTGCTCCAGCCGTTGCCTGGACGGTGTCGCCCAACTTGCGAGGATTGAATTCAATCTTTGCTTTTTTAACCGGACGATTGGTACGTGCCAAAATCTGCACCCGAGTTCCATCAAGCGCGGTGATCGCGCCACTACTGCTCGTGTGACGAGGCTGGCCAGTGTAGGCAGGCGGCTCGTAAGTCACCGATTGAAGAGCGACCACAGGCAAATCCTGAACCGTCAGATAAAATGGTCCAGCCTCCGCATCCCCAGCCGAAATCACATACGGCACTTGACCGGATGCAGCATGCGGAAGATCAACCTGACCTGCGAAGCGACCTGATTTTGAATCGCGAGTAAGGACCGTTTCGCGCGTGCCTGCTTCTTGCCCTGAGGGCAACTCCCAACGACACAGGACCCGTTCATCATCACGGATGCCATCGATGTTCGCCGAGACTTCCAGCGCGCGACCGGCGATCGCCTCCACATTGCCCGGTTGCACATCTTTGATCGAAACGCGGCGAGCTGGTTCAATCGATGCCAGCGGCGCGGCAATCCTGGCTGCTGACTTGAAAGAGTTCTTCGGTGACACAACGGTGTAAGCAACCAACACTGCGAATGCGGCCGCCGTCACTAGCCACCAGCGCAAAGTTCCTGTCGCCTCCTGGGGCAGTTCATCCTGAGCTCGCAGACGGCCAGCAGTCTGAGCAGCAATGGATCTCACAACCCGACTCCTCAGCCCCCCGGACGCTCGGTCACCGCGGAGCGTCACATAGCTGGTCAACGACTGACGCAGATCCGGCATGTCGCTTTCCAGAGATCTCGCGGCGTACTCCGGTCGAATCGAACTCCCCAACAAAGGTCGCACCCGAAACCAGCCATAGCCCCCAAGTGCAGAAACGCTAGCGACGAACAACAAAGTCCGGACCAGTACCCCCGGAGAGTACACCCACTGGTCAACAATCACCCACACGAGCATCAACACGATGATGGCAATCACCGCCCGCAGAACGGAGCGAGTCAGCTCTGCCCACCACAACGCACGACAGGCTTCTGCGATCCGCTGCTCGATCAACTGGTCTGCCTGCGATACCGCGCCGCCAGCTGGCGGGGGCTCGGGAGAGTTCGATTTGGGAGGCGCCGCGATGGACAAGAGACGATCCGTCAAACTTGAAGGGGAAGAGAAGAGAGCGACTCAATCACTCCATTGTAGGTACAGGAGTCCTCGAGAGGACCTTATCACCTATCTTACTGGTCACTTGGACAGTGAATCTACAAAAACTAGCAATCCTACAGCGATGACAACGATTTCGCGGGCCGATTGTTGGACGAAAGTTACAGCAATCCGTACAAAATTGAACCAACCGAACCCTTGCGACGACTTAAGGGGAAGATCAAGCCGCATATGTCTCAGGGGAATTGCAGGATCTTGCCTTTCGACTTCAATGAATTGACGTGCCGCATCAACATTGCGGAAACTTGAAATCGAATGGATGGGCTAGTTGACACCCCCAATGCGCGTTGCCTTGCTAGACTGGACCGCACTATGGTTTTGTGACTAGCACCACTCATCCTCCTCATCAAAATTACCAGGATCCAATGAGATACGCATTTCGTTTGGCGGAATTGCTTGGGCATACTCCGGATCGCCGCAAGCGTCCCGGTACCATCAAATCCATCGTTGAGCACACCGGGCTCGATCGCCACCAGGTTGCTTCCCTGCTGAAGAATGAAGCGAAATACATCCCGTTGGATGCTCTGTCACGCATTTGCGATTACCTGATCGACCAAGGTTACGCGACGGCCGACCAGCTGCCTGGCGCCCTCTTTGCGGTCAATGCCGAGAACTTCTGGGAGCTTTTGGCTCGGCGTGGCGAAATCGAAATCGTGCTGGGCGTCAGGGAAAACCCTGACACGAAGTCGCCGGACAACGCGACGGTCGTTGCCAGCGATGCCGTCCTGTTCGGAGAATTGCTCAACGGCGTTTCCACCCTCGGAGGAGCGGCGAAGCACCAGGGATCGGCAGATGACGACGAGGGATTGACCCAGGCGGCTCCAATGCCCGATCGCTTGCAGCAGTCTTTGGTTTGGAGTCCTGGACAAGTTTCGCAAGACGACGCGCGGACTCGAGCCTCGGAAGTCTTTGAGGGCTTTGTCGAGGCCCAGGGAGATCGCGGAATGGTTTGCATCGGAAGCGTGAAGAGCAATCCGGTGGTCGAACTCCTGTTTGCAGACGTCTTCGGTTTCACTCCCTTTGTGACCGAGGATGACGTCGATGATGTCTCAGCCCGTTCATGCCCGTTCTTTTTGCGGTACCGTGACAGCGACCCACAGCCACACGGCGGTTCGGCAGGCGTCAGTCTGAGCAAGAATGAAGCCGCACCAGAACCCGGATTCTATTACGAGAAAGATGATGGAACCTGGGCCTACGCGGGCGGCAAAGACAAAGACACCGCTTTGGTTTTCTATCTGTTCCGAGAGGCACTCGGTCGACTCGACATGGTGCTCAGTGGTTTCTCAGGCCGGGCAACACGCCTGCTGGCAAAGACCCTGGCAATTCGCGGCGAAGAATTCTGGCCACCTGTGTACGAAGAGGGTGGAATCCAAATCGGTGCCTACTTGGTTCAGTATGACAATACCGACACCAAGCCAAGCCGTGACGATCTGCTATTCAACCCAGGCGGTGCAGCGGAAATTGTACCGCTCTCGCGTGAAGCGATCGCCAAACGAATGGCACGTCGCTAGTCGAACGCGAAAAATGAATCTGCTTCGCTCTCTCCTAACGATGAGAGCGAAGCGTCTTGGCTGCGATTCTTGGCGGCGTGCTTCGTCAAGGCTTGACGGTCCATTGCTCGGTGAAGAATCCGTCCGCCACGATCTTGCCTGAAAAAATGTCATCGTTGGATTGATCGCTGACATCCATGATCGCCCAGTCGGGCAACATCGCGATCTGACGAGAGTTGCTGACGTTGGAGAAATCGCGAAACGTCATGCCACTGTTGGCGACCAGGTACCGCTCGGGATTTCGCGGATTGGGAAAACAGAAGATCGCAGCATGAACATTTGAATTGAACGTCTTCTCCCCGATTTTTAACTCGTCTCGTGTCCACGTCAGCGGCAACTGCTTTGCCACTCCGCGTAAATACTGATTGCTCGTGAAGTCGCCGAAACAAATCAGGTGACACGTCTGAATGTCTTTCTCGGTCAGGTCGGAGTCCTTCACAACGCGGACTTCGCCTCGCATCAGACGCTTCCAACGATCTTTCGCATAGGTGATCTCGCGATCAAGCCAACGTTGCACGACGCCATGCTTGGCAGGGCGACTAGGAATGACAAAGACAAACCGCTCGTAAAACGCGTCGTCGATTGGGCCTTGAAGTCCCGGTTTCTTACGCAAGGAGTTGTCGATTTCCTCAACGACTTTCCATTCATCGGAAAACTCCAACTCGCACTGGATGCCAGGCGCATCGTCCCAATCATCCAGCTTCATTTGGTGCCCGTCGATCATCAAGGAAGCTTGAACGGGCCGAACCGGCCAACCCGAATCACGAAAATCCAACTTCAGACGGGTCACGTTGCGAGTCGTGAGATAGATCTCATTGACTCCCACCAACTTGCCGCGAACCGTCGCTGGCTTCCAATGCTCGCCCATTCCGATGACCGAAACCCAGTCCGCCCGATTGTATCTCAGCGTGTAAGTGGTGAAGTCGATTTCGGCTCTTGCTGCATTCTGCTCCGAGACCTGTGCCGACCGCTCGTCCAGCAGTGCAGTGACTTTTGCGGCTGACTCTGGATTGACTTTGTGCCCCATTCCCTCCCCGATCACATACGGAAAGCGAATGTCAATCTCTGCGGCGACTTCAACCACCCGGTCGGCCGCCTGCTTCTGCTTATCGACCTCGCCGCTATAAGCCACGGTCTGCGTGTTCTTCAAATTGCGAACCCACGGCAACACGTCGTACAGTTTCAATAATTTTTCACGCGTCGAGTCGATAGCGAAGGGCGTTTTCTCCTGCCACCCTTGGTACACCAATGTGTCGACGAAACCAGCACCTGGATTGGCGGCGAACCACTGCGTCGGATAGTGCACCGCCAAGTGCCAACATCCGGCGCCGCCCATCGAAAATCCGCGAATCGCAATTCGGCGTTCATCCACCTCAATCAACGTTCTGAGATGATCAAGCGATTCAAACACATCCGTCTCACCAGCAAACTTAAACGCGTTGCAGTGGCGACCGAACGGATGCAATACGAACGTGTCGGCTGGAGCATACTGGCCGACTTTCGTCATCCGCTCATTCAAAAAGGGGATCTCAGTTTTCGTATCCCCGCGACCGTGCAGCCATACGTCAACGCGTGATGGGTCTTTGCCCGAAACATAGCCCACAGGTACAACCAACCCATAGGGTTGAACAGAGTCGTCGATGCCCGAGCGAAAACCACCCACAAGCAACTGAGCTTCATCAACGGCGTCTTGATCAAACCCAAGCAGTTGCAGCCCGCGTTGTCCGGAAGTAGCCGCAGCCAAGCGTCGATCGGCTTCATCCAAAAGCTTGCCAGCGATCGTTGGCTCTGATTTCTTAAAGAACAGATTTTGTTCTAACGCCAATCGCACCGATCGGATCAGGACTTCAACATCAGGACGCCATTGCTGTGCATCAGGTGTCTTTGCGGCTGCCGACTCAAGTTCACCTTGCAGTGCTCGAACTCTCTCAGAAAGCTCTTCACGCACTTCTGTATCGATGGGGATCCCAGCGGGCGGTAGCTGTTTGAACTCTTCACCCAGAACTCTTGGAGAGTCTGCACTGATGAAGCACAGCAAACCGATCGAGCAGAGAAGGAAAACGAAACATCTCACCTTGGCATTCTCCAAACAAGAAATTGTTGACGACGCCATGATAACTGAGATCGCGGTCTTTTCCCCAGCTAGCGTCGACAGACTTCCCTGTTTCTGAGCGATGCCGCGTTTGAGGGCGACGAAACCGAAAGAAATGGCGGACGCTTCGCTTAGAAGCGGAATTCTGCGCCCAAGTTGATTCCCTGCGCCCAGTAGTCACTTTCGTTGTACTGAAATCGGGGCCGCAAAGTACCGCTGAACGGATTCATTTCGGGAGCCAGCAGATTCGGGTTCACATCGGTATCGATCTGGTCTCCAGCACGAACGACGCTGGGGTAGTAAAGCACCGTATAACCGACCGTCGCGTGCATCCAATCCGTCACGCGGAAGCCAAAGGTCAGGCCAATCTCCGGAATCATCGTGAATTGATCCCGCTCGAAATTGCCAATATTGGTCCGCTGAGCCAGTAAACCACCCGAGAAGTTGTCCGTGGTTCCGTTCTCGGTGATCGCCGTACCACCCTGAATCTGTACCTTTTGCGTGTTGTGACCGACCGCGACTCGCAGCAAAGACTCCAACCAAGCTCGTCGAAAATTGGCTTGATAAACAACTCCCAGCTGAAGGCCGTTGAATTCGTTCTTGGTGCGGAAGCTTTCGGAAATCCCCAACGTTCCAGGAGCCGTTGGCACCAACGAATTCAAACTCTCTGCAAACGTGATACGGTCATCCAGCTCCAAGTACCGGTAGCCAACGATCCAGTCCACACGGTCGTGCTGTCCTGGCGCGTCGCATGCGCTGCCGTGGGTTGGACAAAGTGAGGCACGTCCATTCAACAGAAACGATTTCAATTCGGTTTTGGAACCAATCGAGACCGCGCCTGAAACCAAACCTGGGAACGAAACCAACTGCGCCGTTTCGCGCCCGTTGGTAATATCGAAGAAGGGACGACCTACGATATTGGAGCCATCCCCGCTCGCGTTGTATCGATCGTCTTGATCACGAAGCTGAAAGTACTCGCTCTCAATCGCAAACGCACGTTGCGAATTCAGCCAAAAACCAGCTCGCGTACGGATTCCACTCTCAGAATCATCGTTGATCTCACGTCCACCAAAAAGTATCGATGCCCCCGGTTCTCCTAAGATTGCCGCTTGGTTCTGCGGCGTACCTGCGGTGCTGGTTGTCACCAAAGCTGGCGTGTCCATTCCCTCGGTCCACCAATGCAGATACTCTGCTCGTAACCAGAGCCGACTGCCGATGGATTGGCGTGTTGGAAGCGCCAAACCGTTGTTGCCAAACCAACCAGCGGGACGAACCCCAACTGTCGCATACGGATCCGCGACTCCAAGATTTGTCACGATCGGGGCATAGGCGTTTGGATACGCAACCACCGCCGGTCGTTGCGCCTCAACGGACGCGACCAGTGTGAGCAAGGATGTCAGAACGAAGAACCAGCGAGGATTCAAGGAGTCGTCTCCAAGACGTTTTGATTGTAATTTTCCCGGAAACCTTGCCAAATTGGTTCAAGTTTTCCCGGACTTGAACCGGACGTTCGGCAATTTCGCTTGCTCAGGTCAAGAGCTATCCCATTCGCGCGTGGGAAACCAGGATGTGAAACTGATCGAGACCGGGTCAAATTGCCGCTTGCCTGAAAGCAACGTGTTGGCAATGCTAGGGATCCCGGTTAGCAACTTCCACACTCACAGTTTTCTGAAAGAAAATCAAACCATGCGCGGATTTGCCTACGTCATTGCAGTCGTTGCTGCGATCGGAATCATGATTGGGATCGCGAACGTACCGACGGACGATTCCTCCGAAGTCATGGCCGAAGCCGGCACGCTGGTCGTTGCTGTTCCCAAGATGAGTTGCGAGTTCTCGTGCTTTCCACATGTCAAAGAAACACTGGAAGCAGCCGAAGCTGTTCAGCTCGTCGAACTGGCGTCTCAGAAGGAAGAAGGGACGATCGACAATCGCCAAGTGATTGTCAAATTCGATGCTGGGTTTGACGTCGCGGCCGCCCTTGCCGCTCTTTCCAAAGAAGGCTTTGGCGATTCCCAGATCGTGGATTCGGTGCAGTAATCGATTCGATGAATGCCGAGTCACCTCGTCCCGAATCACCCGCTGTTCTGCTCGTCGGGCATGGCACGCGGGATTCCGTTGGAACAGAACAGTTCTTTCGTCTTGGCGAAAAACTACAGACGCAGTTAGGAAGCATACCTGTCGCGTCTTCGCTGTTGGAATTCCAAGAACCGACCATCGCTCAGGGCTGGGACTCGCTTGTCGCCCAAGGAGCCAAGCATATTCACGTTGCTCCGCTGTTGCTGTTTGCCGCTGGCCACGCCAAGCAAGACATTCCCAACGAGATTGAAGCCTGTGTGTCAAAGACGCCATGGGTTTCGCATGATCAATCGCGACCCATTTCTCGACACCGTTGCGTGATTGACCTGGTCGTCCATCGGCTTGGCGAAACACTGCAGCAGACCGAGACGCCGATGAGTCGTACAGCGATCGTGATGGTAGGGCGAGGGAATCGCGACCCATGCGCGCAGGCCGACATGCGAATTTTGTCGGAAGTCGTAGCAAGACGCCTGGACGTCCGCTCCGTTGTCACCGCTTTCTATGCGATGGCAGAGCCACGTTTGCCAGCCGTGCTCGATCAGGTCGCTGGAAGTGACCGATTCGATCAAGTCATCGTCCACCCTCATTTGCTCTTCGAAGGACGACTGAATCAGGCGATCCTCGGCCAAGTTCGCGAGGCGGATGAGCGACATTCGGCTGTTCGCGTCCAGGCCTCGAACTATCTCGGTCCCGAGGAAGCGATCGCAAAGGCCATTGCCGACCGCATTGATGGCCCACACTGAGACACGCTCGTTTGACGGCCAACAAGCTCCGCTACTCCTGCTTGGCCGCCCTTGCAATATCGAGGACCGCGTCCGCAACCAGCCGATCGTCGTATTGAGTCAACGACGCTGTCGCACCTCGAAACCAAACCATCGCCGGAGCGACGTATTGAAGTGGTGCATTCGTCGGGGCAACCTCGCCTTCCCACGCGGTGCTGTACCAGCGACCGCCGGTGGCTGAGTACTGATAGTCTCCGCCGAGCGTGCATTGCAACTGTGCGCCCATGACTCGCTCGGCCATCTTCATGGCGTCTTCGGGAGCGACCCGCAATTGACGCGAAAGCAAATTCAAGAAGTTCGCACCCGCCACGCTCCCTTCACGCGCTCGATCATAGAGTTGTGCATTCGCATAGCTGGAAATTTGACTGCCGTTCAAGTTCCCAATCCGAGCTCGAACCTGCGCGACACTGTCGGCTTGATCGGCCGACAGAAATGGCAAACTCGCTTGCAACAGATCCGGATAGAACGACAGGATGCTGAACTGTCCATCGGTGTAACGGTACAGGCCTCCGATCAACCGACTCATGCCCGGTCCGACTGGCTGTCCGCGACCAAGCCCCAACGGCAATCGGTCCAGGGCGCCGGGTTGCGGCCAAGCCCCTAAGTACCCGGGGATCTGACGGAGCGACCGATAGATATTCAGAATTCCATCGAACTCCTCTGGCGCCGGCGGGACGGTGTCCTTGATCGCCGCAAACAGGTGTGTTGGCGGGCCGAGTTGCGGTGAGGCCACATGAGCTTGCACGGCGATGATGTCGTCCGGTGCGAACCGCATCGCCGCGTCGGTTGGAGGCCCCAACTGCTGACTGTACTTGCCATACTTGGCTGGCTCCCACGGCGCGACCTCCGCGTGAATCGTTAAGCGTTCGATCGCCCCCGAGGCCGGATCGCCAGACTCCATCAAGGTCTCACGCTTGATCCCAACCATGATTGGATCGATCGTGGGAAAACGCGAGGTGTACTGACTAGCGATTTGCGAATACCAAGCCGATTCCTCGGGGGTCACTGACTCGGTTTTCACATCCGCGATCGGCAAATAAGTGCCCCGACCGCCCCGCATCGTATCAACGACTTGGTCACCGATGACGACAAGTCCGCTTCCGTCAGGGCGACGACCGAAACCGTTTGGCAAGAACCCAGCTGCGATCAATTCATCAAGTCCCTCGGCGTTTGCGGACTCTTGGCTCGCAGTTCGTTTCGCCAGGTGGACCATCGCGCTTTCAGCTTTGGCGTGCAGTCGTCGACGCAGTTCGATCAAGTATTGCGGCGATACCAAACCGCGTAGCATTTGCGGAGAGAAGTACGCGAAGATCGTGTCCTGGCGTTCCAACGGCATCAATTGACGAGACAAGCGGAATGCGGACGTCGTGCCAAGTGAATCGCCTGATTCACCAACCTCCAGGAAACGGCGAACCAACGTTTCACTGTTGGCGATGCAGAAGTAGCCATCGTCCTCGGCCATGAACGAACGCACTTTGTTGTCCGGGCTTCCGAGGAAGCTGACGGGGCGCCCAGCGATTTTAATATCCTTCAATGTGACGCCGTCATTGTTTCGCGCCAGCTTGGATCGATCACCGGAAAGCGAGGTTCGAAGCAAGAACGCGTTCTTCGCTTTTAGAATCACTCCAACGGACGCGCCGTCGTTCATGAACAGATCACGCCCGATGATCGCTTGGTCTTCAATCACAGTTGCACCAAGCATCCGTGTCAGCTCGGTCGTTTTCATGTTCAGCTGAGTCTCAACCCGAGCAGCGGTGTCATTCTCGATTCCGCGCAGCGTGACCATTTTGCTTAGATCACCGCCATACTCATCCGACAGATCACGAAACCAAAGATAATTTTCAAACGAACCGTAACGCAAATAGAAGCACTCTGGCGGAACTCGCGTTGCCAGAGACTCGACTGGTACAGCCGCAAGGTTGTCGCGATTGAACAGGGGTGCCCATGCAGGTGGCGCAGGGACCGGCAACGTAGCTGCAGCAAGATCCTGCTTGCCAGCGGCGGCGCGTCGGAAAATCGCTTCGCCAACCCCCTCGGCTCCGGCAATCAGTTTCAGGGTGCTAAGTAGTTCGTCGTCATCTTTCTTAGTGTTCGTATACCAATCGGGCAAAGCCAGGTTCAGACGGCCTGCCAGCATCGCGACCAAGTAGTTTTCAACCCATGTAGGATAGTCCGCCGAATCGATCTGCAACCGCGCTGCTTCGGTGTAGCCATTCCACCAACGCTGTAGGATTTGATCGCGTGCTGCTTGGTCAGCCGTTGGGATCAAGTCGTAGGTTCCAACGTCTCCGTTTGCATCGCCCACTCGAACGCGCAGCGGTTCCGCGCCGACGAACAAGAACGCTACACGGCGAGCCACGGTTTGCTCCAAGTCCTCTTCCTTGTTCGTGATTTCACGAATCAAGTTGCCAACGCGGTTGAGCAGACGGCCTCCGCCGGGCCGAGGAACCGGGCGATCGGAAGGTCGGGTGACTTTGACGCGAACGTCGTCCGAGATCGGAAACAGTACCCGCCCGGCCTGATCAGCGACCTGAATCGGTGGCGGAACCTCCCCGATCACAGGAGACGCGATCGGAATCTCGATTGTCGCGACACCGTAGGGCTGGCCCGGAATCGCGATTGCCATCACGTCGGCGGCCAGCACGGAACCGAGTGTCCCCAGGTTCCCGACGACGAGTACCAGAACGAGCGGAAGGAAGTAAAAACGCATACGGTTCATGATTCGACTCGTGCGAGTGGCTTTCTGGCGGTTGCGGGGTCGTCATTTCGGGCCCGCCTGAGGATAATACTCAGCCGAGATGCACAGCAGAGGTGCATTATTGATTCCCAGCACCTTTCCGGACAGTCTGAACGTGAAAAGCCCCTCCCGCAGCGGCGTATTTGAAGCCAGTACCGACAAACGACTCGAGGCCTATGCCGAGAGCATTAGCTTCGATCGCAGGCTTTATCGCCACGATATCCGCGGTTCGGTCGCCCATGCCCAGATGCTGGCGGACGTCGGATTGTTGACTTCCGAAGAGTTTGTCCTGATCCGGGACACTCTGGGAGAAATCGAGAAAGAAATCGACGCCGACGAACTGCCCATTCAGTTTGAGCTCGAGGACATCCACATGCATGTTGAGCAAGCCTTGATCGACCGGATCGGGGATGTTGGTCGAAAACTGCACACCGCTCGCAGCCGCAATGACCAAGTCAGCACCGACATTCGCATGTGGGTTCGCGATGCCTTGGATGCGATCGACGCGAGATTGGAGATCTTGCAACGTGCGTTCTTGTCTCGATGCGATCGAGACTTTGACATCATCCTGCCCGCCTACACACATCTGCAGCGTGCCCAACCAGTTCTTGCGCCCCACTACTGGCTTGCCTACATCGAAAAGTTTGAGCGTGATCGACAACGTATCGCAGATTGTCGACGAAGGGTCAATCAGTGCAGTCTCGGCGTGGCTGCAGTCGCGGGAACAACCCTTCCGATCAATCGCGAACAAACCGCCAAACAACTGGACTTCGAGTCCGTCACTGCCAACAGCTTGGACACCAGCAGTGATCGTGACTTCATGCTGGAAAGTTCTTTCGTGCTGTCGGTCATCGCTTCCCACCTGAGCGGATGGGCGGAAGAGTGGATTCTGTGGAGCACGGTGGAATACAACTTCATCAAGATTCCACAACAGTTCTGCACAGGCAGCAGCATCATGCCGCAGAAGGTCAATCCAGATACACTCGAACTGACCAGAGGTAAGTCCGCTCGCGTGATGGGCAACTTACAGACCCTGATGTTATTGGTAAAGAATCTACCGATGGCCTACAACCGCGACTTGCAAGAAGACAAGCCACCGCTGTTCGATTCCTTCGATACGGTGATGGCGATGCTGGAGTTGGCAGCACCGATTGTGGAGGGCAGCGAACTACAACGCGAATCGATCGCCGACGGATTAGAACGTGGCTATCTCGACGCGACGACACTGATGGAGTGGATGATCAAGAAGGGAATGCCACAGCGGACGGCCCACCATTTGGTCGGCGCCATCGTTGGCGAAGCCATGAAACGAAAAGTCGCGCTCAGCGAACTACCGATTGAGGTACTGCAGAGCCACAGCGATGAAATTGACGATTCCGTTTACGAATGTTTGGGAAGCAAGAACGCGGTTGCGGCCTTCGTCAGCTACGGATCAACCGCGCCCGATCAAGTCCGAGCCCAAATCGACGGTTGGAAGGAACGCCTCAAGTAGCACGACGCGTTGCGTCTGCTCCATTGGGCAAGTTTGGGTCAAGTCGTCGTCGCTATCGAGTGATCACCGGCGCGGCTTCGACCAAACTGATGATCAGCGGCAGCAATTGCTTTTTGCGACTGACGACTTCCTCCAACTGGTAGAGCTTGTCTTCCAACTGCGGATAGTTGATTTCTTCCCAACCCTGAGGCTCGCTGCTCATCAAAAGCAGGCTTCCGTTGCTGGAAATGTCGGTGACCAACAGGGCCGAAAAGTCGAGCCGATGCTGCCTTGCATGCTCTTCCAGAGCAGTCGCCATTTCGTCTTTTCGCTGCCAAAACAGATCGAACCCAATCTCCTCAATCTGCGAAATGGAGAAACGGCAACCCGAGTCTTCAAACTCTTTACAGTCTTCCCGCACGACTTCCTGGGGCGTGCAGGATCGCAGCGCCGATCCAACTTGAAAAAACTCGTTGGCGTACTTCTTCAAATCGACCTCACAAAACTTTTGCAGCCAGACAAGGATATCTCGATCAACGTTGGTGGTGGTCGGTGAACGCAAAAACAGCGTATCACTGATCATCCCGGATGCCATGCACAACGCAATGCCAGGCGTGGGTTCGATCTGAGCACGCTGGAACATTTGCGCAACAAGCGTGCAGGTGGATCCAACGGGTTCCATAGGCAAGCGAATGGGATGATTTGACTTCAGTGATCCGCCCAGTCGGTGATGATCCAGAACTTCGACGATGTCGGCTTCTTCTGCTCCGTGGACAGCTTGGGCCAACTCGTTGTGATCCACCAACACGATTTGTTGCTTGGGCGGATCGATCAAGTCACTCTTGCTGAGCACTCCCGTTAGTTTTCCACCATCGACCACCGGGAAAATCATTTGGCTCAAACGCAACACCTGCTGACTAGCCGCGTGCACTGGCATCTTCGCCGGCAACGAAAGGATGTTACTTTCAATGATGGACTCGATCCGCTGCGCCGCCTTGATGCGCATCGTTGTGGTCGCGGTATCGTAGGGGCTGTTGATGACCGCAACGCCGCGGGCTTCCGCCAACTGCATCAGACCGCTGGAAAGTTGATAGCCACCTGTCACAACCAGAGCACGCACGCCCATCTCTAACGCCGGCAGTTGGATCGTCGGTCGGTCGCCACTGACCACCAGCAGGCGTTCCGCTTCAAACTCTCTCATCCGCGTTGTGAATCCGCCGGCACTCATCGCACCCACGGTCACCACAAAGTCATCTTTCCGGTCCGGATCCACCGAATGCTGGAACGTTCCTCCAATCACGGAGTTCACTTTGCTCAGCGTGCTGCAAACTTCGCGCGAATGCACGGGATCCACACCGCCTTGCAGCATCAACTCGAGCAAGTCCAACAACGTCACGATACCGGCAAGCTGCTCGTCGTCATCCAAAACGGGAATGGCTCGAATCTCGTGTTCTTGCATTTTTTGATAAACTTCAAAGAACACGTCATCTTGATGCGCCACAATCGGAGTCGTGTTGCAGACGTCCTCGATCTCAGGACGAATGTCCATGATGATCTTGGGATGTTGCAAACCCGCTTTCTTCAACGCAAACTCCGTTCGCTGATTTGGTGTTCCGCAGCAAGCCGCGACTGCGTCGGGCCGCGTCGTCTGTCGCAAAAAATCCGCGTAGGCGAGTGCGGAGCAGATCGCATCGGTGTCCGGATTACGATGACCAAAAACGAGGACTGTCATGATGAACGCTACAATCAAAAAGCGAGAAGGTGAGATCTTTCGTGACGGTTGCCTGTGCTGACCATTCTTAGATCACGCACCCGTTTGGGAAAGTAGGCAACTCACTGACTGTCGTGCTGATCGGCGTCCCTCGAAGGACCACTGCACCACAAATCCAATTTCCAGACGACGATTTGGCGGCAAATGTGTCGGACAACGGTGCCGAGCGTCAGACTTTTGCTCACCTGACGCAGTCACGCCTGGACGACCAGGCAAGCCAGGATTAGCCGAAGCGGTCAACTCCCGCATCCGTCAACGCCATCGAAGAAAACCTCGCGATGTTGCTCACCCCGCCTTTCCGAGCGAGTGAATCCACACTTGCGAGAGGGCTTTGCCACCCTACTTGGAGTAGAAGTTGTAGGCCGGGTTGCGAGGATCGAAATCCGCGTCGGTCAGTCCAACATTCACTTTCACGTTCAAGTAGTTGTACTCTTCAATCACCTCAGGTGCTGCACCCGAGCGAGCCGGCCAGTCGTAGGCGATGTAGCGAATTGGAATGTTCAACTGATCGTCGATGAAGACTTGAGCTTGGTAAAACTCATTCTCACCAATCTTCTTGGTCGGCTGGGTGACTTGAAGAACGGTGCACACACGATCCTTGACTCGCGCGTTCTTGCGAAACTCGCACTGCACATCAGGACTCTGAGCGGCTCGCTCTCCACGCTCGATCAACTTGACAATCAAGTTCTCCACTCCGATCTCGGTCATCGGATAGCGCTGTCCACGCATCGCCAACATGCCATCGGGTGGAATCGTGACCGTCGGCAGAAACTTTCCTTTGAAGCCGCCTTCATGAGCGACAACGTTGCCGTCATTTTGACCTTCGACATAAATCACCTCGCGACCTTTGACAGACGAAGGCTTCAGGAAGTTGAGGTAGACGCTGAGAGGTTGAACCACTTGGCCATTGACGACCTTTCGATTGCGGATCTTCGCCGCCATGAATTCATGGCCCAGCAGAGTTCCGTTGACACGCTCTCTCTTGACCATCAAAGCCGTGTAGTCGTTCACATTGGCCCGGCAGCCTTGCAAACCACCACGCGCTAAATCCAAAGCCCGATCGATCGCAGGAACGGGAGCAGGCGTCGCTTCCAAACCCGCCGGTGATGCGATCGGGGCAGGTGCATTCGCAACGCGGTGCACGGGCTCGACAAGTCCTGCTTCTTCAGCAAACACTGAATGACTACCTGCAGCAGCAAGCGATCCGAAGAGAGCGATAAATTGGCGACGTTGAATGTTCATAGCAGCTTCCGTGCGTGGTTCAGCAAGTGTCCGTATTTGCTGGTGTTCACTAGTTGGTATCGCCGTAAAGCTCGGTCGATCTGATTGGTTTGAGGCTCGCTACGCCACGTTCCTACAATCGATCCATCCATCACGGGAGAAAAGTCTGGTTGGGCGAGCAGTGAACATGCGCGCCAAAAGTCACGATACAAACCGTTTTCCAACGATCGCCAGCCCAATTCATGCAGAGACCCCCACTTTCCTCGGAACAGGCTGACACGAGTTGATAGCACGAGTGCAGCGGATCTCACGTGAATCAGCTCACTTGAACCAGAATTCGATTTGCCGAGCAAAAAGTCTGGTGATGCCTCCGCTGACCTGCCGATCTTAAAAACAAGAGCAATCGGAAAAGTCACCCCATCTTCTCCATACATTGGTAATTCGCGTGCAAGGCGTCCCCCATCGCATCGTTTTCTGGAAACCCGGTTTCATCATCTTGCTGCTAGTCAGCTCGCCGGCGTGGGCACAGTCTCCAATGGGCGAAACCTCCAGAGTCTGGCCCTCACCCGTTCGAAATGTTGATCAAGCCTCTAACCAGCAGCCGGTTCAACAGACATCGTTTGGTACCCATGAGTCAGTCGTTTCGGTCCATGGAACGCCGATGAACGGATTGCGGACAGCGTCGCATCAGCCGCACCACATCCTTCAGGCTCCGGGGCAGCGCAAGAGTAAGAAAACGGATCCGCACACCGCTCATGGCAAACGGCAAGTTCACCCGCCTCACTCTTCCTACCACCGTAGGTTTCAATCACAGCCAGCCGTTCTGCCAGTTGCCAGCCAGCGAGAGAACTGGAAGACACCCTATTCTTATGGCTACTTTGGAGCGAGCTCGAGCCGGCATTGGTCGCTACATCACGGCTACCGCGATCGCCAAGTCGAGTGGCGGCTGAAGTAGCCCGTGGGCTTCTTTGTGAAAGTAGCGATGCCGCGTTAGGATACCGGTCCTGACCGACTTCCTAACACGACAGATTTTCCGCTGTCCTGCTTTCACTTCGCATTGAACGACCACTTTGATGAGCAATTCTGAATCTCAGCGTCCTGGACCCCCTGCCTCCGGTCGCCCTGGGCGTGGGCAACCACTGCCCGAACCATCCGTCATTCCTACCGAGGGCTGGCACTGCGGCCACCACTTTTACCGGTTTCGGCGGGAGGCAATGCCGTCCAAGCTGTCTGGCGAAGCACAACAACAGTTCCGAAATGCTTTGGAACCCGAGGCAGCACCAGCGCGTCTGGCCGCTTACTGGACCAGCGGACATCGCGCTGACTTCGGCATCATGGTCATGGATCCCGATCCAGCCAAAGTGGACGGCGTGCACCAAAGCATCTTGGCACCTGGCATCGGGCAGTACATTGAACCGGCTTGGTCGTTCGTTTCGATGAGTGAGGTCAGTGAGTACGTGCCAACACTCGAGCGCTATCGGGATCGTCTGATCGCAGACGGTGCAGTCCCCGACTCACCCGAATTGGCGGCCAAGGTTTCTGCCTACGAACGCAGATTGCCGATGATGAACGAGCAGCGTCTCCGCCCAGACTTTCCTGATTGGCCATCGGCTTGTTTCTATCCGATGAACAAAAGCCGAGTGGTGGGTGCTAACTGGTTCACGGAGTCATTCAGCCGTCGTAACTCGTTAATGGCTGAGCACGCACAGAGCGGCATGGCTTTCGCCGGTAAAGTCAGCCAGTTGATTTCGGTTGGCGTTGGACTCGACGACTGGGAATGGATGGTGACCCTGTGGGGTCGCAACCCGGAGTACCTGAAAGAAATCGTCTACAAAATGCGATTCGATGAAGCGAGCGCCAAGTACGCCGAGTTCGGACCTTTCTACGTCGGCTACAAAGCCTCCGCAGATGAAATCCTGCAGCATTGCAAGTTGGTCTGAGACCAGCAGAACTTAGCCACCGCGCAACTGCCGCGTCTGCGATACAAGTTCGACGAACTCGATTCGGCGCCCCGTCATGTCACCCCGTGCTCCGTCGCGAGCCAGCTTGGCAATGCCAGCCATGGTTGCCAAGCCTTTGTGCGGTGAGTCTCGAAGCACCATTCCAAAAGCTGCAACCGCGGCGGCAAACTTAAAATCTCGGTCCGCTTCGGAAAATTCCAGCCCTGCGTCTTTGACGGGAAAGTCGATGAGCCGACTTTTCTGCCCTTCGGGTTGTTTGTAACGGAGTTTCAAAGTCAGCAGTTCGCCGCTGTCAGCTAGTTCGCTGAACTTGATCCGCCGTTGGTATCGTAAATCGTCAACGACGGGTTGGCCATCGGCTTTGGCGGTTGGCACGATCTCATACAGAGCCGTCACTGTATGCCCAGCCCCAATCTCGCCGGCGTCTTTCCGATCGTCGTTGAAGTCCTTCGCCGCCATCACTCGATTCTCGTAGCCGATCAATCGATAGGAAGCGACTTCGCGAGGATTGAACTCGATTTGGATCTTAACGTCCTTGGCTATCGTGACTAGCGTCCCGCCAAGCTCATCCACCAGCACCTTCTTGGCCTCTGCACGGTTGTCGATGAATGCGTAGTTGCCATTCCCGTGATTGGAAATCTGCTCCATCATCGCGTCGTTGTGATTGCCGATTCCGAAGCCCAAGACAGAAAGAAAAACGTTCGACTTGGCGTTTTCCTGTGCCAACTCCACGAGCGCGTCGGTCCCTGTCACGCCAACATTGAAGTCACCATCGCTACACAGAATCACGCGGTTGGTTCCGCCCACCACAAAGTTGTCACGAGCGATATCGTAAGCACTTTGGATCCCCTGTCCGCCGTTCGTGCTGCCTCCCGCTTTCAAGCGATCAAGTGCCTTCAAAATCGCTCGTTTCTGATCTCCACGGGTCGAGTCCAAGACCGTCCCTGCAGCCCCCGCATAGACGACGATGGCAACCCGATCGTTCTCGGTCAGTTGACTGGTCAGCATCTTCATGCCATCAATCACCAACGGAAGTCTGTCGGGTTCGTCCATCGACCCCGAGACGTCCAGCAAGAACACCAAGTTGCTTGATGGGCGAGCTCCTTCAATCGTCCGCCCTTTGATTCCGATGCGGGCCAAACGATGCGTCGGTGCCCACGGGCAAGTCGCGATCTGCATCGTGGCAGCAAACGGATGTTCGCTGTCTTCCGCTGGCTGCGCATAACCATAATCAAAGTAGTTCAACAGCTCTTCGATCCGAACCGAATCCGGCGCAGGCAACGCCTTCCGATTCAGCATCGAGCGGACCTTCGCATACGACGCTGTATCCACATCGATGGAAAAAGTAGACAGCGGCGCGTCGCTGACCTTGGCAAACTCATTGTCCTGCATCGGAGCGAATCGATCCCCCACAACGATTCCCTCAGCCATCCCGCCGCCCCACATTCCACCTCCCACCATCATGTCCATGCCGTCGGTCCCTTGCATGCCCATCATTCCACCATCTTGCGGCTGTTTTCCCTGCGTTTTTCCACGCCAAATCGTGCCATCGATGTCTTGATCCGCATCCACGTAATCGTCTAAGGTCATCGGCCTGGGCTCCGCCGCCAAGCCGCCATTGCCTCGCCCCATCTCTTCTTTCGCAGGCAATGGCCCTGCAAGCGCCGCCGCATCGTCCAACAAATCCTCGGGTGGTTTGTATCCAAAACCCAGCTCAGGATCGAACTGCCGAGCAGCCTGTGTCGCGTTTGAATCGCCTGTGCCCCGCATTCCCACTTCAGCTTGCGACAAGCCTGGCGGCTGAACCGCATCGGAATCCCCAAGCACTTCCTTGACCGAATCTACACCAGTCGTGCCTTGCATCACGACTTCCCCTTGTACCGGGGTGCTACTCGTATTGTCGCTCGATGATGAATTCGTAACGGCTCTCAACTGGAGTGCCATCTGGCTTGATCGCACCATCAACTCACTCACCGGATCCTCCGGATGCAGCTTCGCAATGTGAAAGGCATACTCTTCTGCATCGTCATATTGCTCATTCAATATCATTTCATTGAACGAGCCAAGCATCGCAGCGACCTTCTCTCGGTCTGCCTTAATTTGCAACGCCCGCTTCTCCAAACCGGTGCTCCCTGGAGGATCGGAATCGGGGTTCTCCATTGAAACCGATTGCCCGCCGAGGAAGGGGAATGACAATCCAACGACAATTAGCAAGCAAGCAGCCAGGGCTGCTGCGGTCGCCAGACGCCGCCGCGAAAAACCGCCTGGCTCTTGATTGATATAAGACTCAGAAACACTTGGCTCGACTGGCGGTGGAACCGCATCCGCAATTGCCTTTTCCACAACACTCCGCTGCACATCTCCGATCTCGACGCTCTGCGTCTGAAAGTCTGTCTCAATCGCGCTGACCGCTTCGCGCATCGCAGCGACCTCCGCTTGCAGACTCGGTGACTTCTCCAGTTCCTGCTCGAAGACTGCTTTCTGATCACGAGACAGCTCGCCAAAAATATAGGCGGTGATTCGCGTGTCTACTTGTTCGTGACTCATCTCGATCGACCTTTCGGTACCGTTACTCTTCTTGAATGGTTGATTCATTCGATTGTTGCCAATCGAGTTCGAATGGATTTCAAACCGGTGTGCAGTAAGAATCCGACGTTACTGATACTCAGGCCAGTCAACTCACTGATTTCGCGATAGCTCAGATCGCTCTCTACTTTCAAACGGATCACTTCCTGCTGTCTTGGCGGGAGTTCACCAATCAATGATTCCGCCTGCCTCGCTGAATCATGCTTCTCGATCAATTGCTGCGGGTCACCATCACGACTGGCCTGGCTCGCGCCAGCATTCTCAAGGGTCTTCATTCGGTTCTCCTTTTTGAGGATATCCATCGCGCGATTGCGACAGACCGCAAACAACCACTGACGAACCCGGTCTTCCACGTTCTCACGAGGCTGCTTACAGAGCCGAACGAAGGTGTCCTGGACCACATCACTTGCCCGCTCCGCATCACCCATCAGATGGGTCGCGTATCCCATCAGCGGCCGCTGATGCTCGCCAAAGACGAGACTCAGCCAGACCTCGTCCGAGCTAGGATTGGAGTCGCTATTGGTCATGATTGGCCGCTTCCAACAGAAAACCAACTACACAGCATCACATCTTCAAAAAAGCACAATGATGGGCGTTTGAGCCGACATGAACGCCCGTCTCTGCCAATCGGCCAAAGCCCGGGTGCCCTGTGCTCGTCCCTGCAAAGATAAGAACGAATGGACGGCGGGACCCTTAGAAAATGAGTCCGATTATCTGTGAAACTATCGTCGCTTGTTGTTTCGGTTCTTGTTCTTCTCATCGACCGGAGGATTCACGGGAACCTCCAGACGAAGCTTGACCGGCCTATCAGCTTTCGAGTTCTCACGACTGACAAATCGCAACGTATCATCGGTCTTGGTATCTCCCGTCAACACGAATGTGAGCGTGTCGGACGAGGAATTCTTGACGAACTGGGCGAGCTCTGGAGAAGAAAGTCGGATCGCCTTGCGCTCGTCGATTTCCTCGATATCGGAATTCCCAAAGACCTGCTCAACCAGCAGGGGGAATTTATCAAGGCTCTCGCGAGAGTACGAGTTCTTCCATTCCAGCTCGTTCTCTGGCCAAGGCCCAACATCCGCGATCCCGTAAACTCGAACCATGCAATCGAGATCACTCACATTCAAAAAAGTCAGAATCAATTCGGCAGCCGCGACATGGCGACGAACGTCCTCAACCTCCGCCAAATCGAAACGCAAATAGATGTGATGCGTTTCCTTGCCCTTGCGAGACCCTATCGCAACGCTCGGTTTGGTTCCGTGCTTGCTACTCACTCCCCGCTGCACATGGGCGTCAGCACCACGCCCGTCGGCAACCGACACGGTCGTCCATTGCAACTCAAGCTCAGGCGGCTCCGAATTCGGAAAGGACTCTGGAACGACAGGGTCGCTCATCGCGGGTGCTTCAATGGGTGGCTTGTTCACTGACGCCATCTCAGTCGGATCAGCGTCGGAAACTTGATCAACCATCGGCGGATCGTCTGATTCCGCAACGTCGTTCAGGACCGGTGCACCACCGTTCTCTGGCTGCTGATTGTTGCCGGACGGTTCGTTCTTATTCTGCCAGTTCTTGTTTCCCTGGTTATTCTGCCCGTTCTTTTTTCCTTGTCGGTTCTGCCAGTGATTGTTTCGTTGCTTGTTTTGATTCTGGGACTGAGACTTGTTCTGGCCATTTGCGTTCTGGCCATTTGAATTGACCTGAGCATTCACGTTGGCGTTGGGGTCCTGCGGGATCACATACGCGACGTCACTTCGTCCCGCACCACCAAACATGTAGGTCAGCACCGGAAGAGCAACCAGCACGAACGCGCCGACTGCTGCCAACGGCCAATAGGCAGGTAGATTGCTCTCCGGCTTTGCGGGTGCTTTGCGATTGGCAGAGACGGGTCTGGCTGGCGGAGTCATCGTAACAGGCGCCGGAATCGCGGCCAGCGGATCCGGCATTGGCTCGTGAATTTCCTCCACCGTGTCAAAGAACGCGTCTTCGGCACCCTTGCTGACGACTTCGCTCAATCCGGCTTGCAACTTATTGATCGCTTGGGCGACTTCGCTCTTGGCGTGACACTCTTCCTCCACACGATCCAATTCCTCCACCAAGAACGCCGCCGACTTAGGACGGGTGCGAGGTTCTTTCCTCAACAAACGATGAATCAAATCGCACAGCGGTTGTGGGATCTCAGGATTCAGATCGTTGATGGGAGTCGGGCGATGTGCCAGGATCGAGATCAATTGACCTGGGACCGACTTTGACAAAATTGGCAGTTTGCAAGTGCACAGCTCATACAGCACGACGCCCAAACTGTAGAGGTCACTGCGGTCATCGAGCGGTTCTGATCGAGCCTGCTCCGGCGAAAGGTAACCAGGCGTTCCAATCACTGCCCCGCGCCCCGCCAAGTGATCGACCGGCGTCGAAGCGAGCGCCAAACCGAAGTCCAAAATCTTGATCCGGTTGTTCCCCTCTTCTAACCAAATGTTCGCTGGCTTGATGTCGCGGTGCACGATTCCTTGAGCATGGGCGGCGGCAAGACCATGCGAGATTTGTCGCGCGTAATCGATGACCTGCTCAAAGCCAACTTGCGTCTTGCTCTTGTTGAAACTCTCAAGCGTTGATCCCTTGAGCATTTCCATCGCCATGAACGGCGTGTTGTTGCTCTCACCAACTTCAAAGATCGTGGCCACGTTGTCGTGATGGACGGCGGCCATCGCTCGTGCCTCATGAATGAAGCGGCGTCGGCTGTTAGGAGTTGCCGCGATCTTCTGGTTCATCACCTTCAGGGCAACCGAACGCTTCAACTTGATGTCTTCGGCGCGAAAGACGAACCCCATCCCGCCTTTGCCCAGCTCGTCGATCACTCGATAATGACCCAAAGTGCCAAGGTCGCTGGGCTGCGATGGTTCGGTGAGAAAGTCGTAAGATTCCGCAGCAGGCATCAGCGATCAAACGCACTTGGGATGAGGAGGATCAGAAACTCCAGTATACCACGCATCTGACGACGATTCACGCAACGAGGACAGATCCGCCGAATCTGCCGACAATCCGATCAAACGCAGCTAACGATTCTCCCGTGTGACCTCGCTCGGGCAGGCCATAAACGGGCACCGCACCATCCACCAAGGCATCGAACGCCCCTCCCTTTCGCGCTCGAGACACGTGTTGAGTGGCCCCTTGTCGGCGATTAGAAACCCGTGCGTCCCGCAGATCGCCAAGCTCCGAGTTCGTCATCATCAAGGTCTCCCGGCACCTGTTCTTGGTCTGGAGTAGCGACCAACTGGTCCAACTGATTGATGACCCGTCCGTTCCGCTTCGTCCCAACAGAATATCGTCTGCGCCATCGTCCTCCGTTTCAACGCGGCTCACAAACCATGGTTCTCCGCCGCCCGTTTCGTGGGAGAAAAGTTGGTCCTCATCATCACCCCCGTCTAGATAGTCGCTGCCGCGCCCACCACCGATCAGATCACCACCCGCAACAATTTGGCAAAGTTCAGCCGTGCCCCACGGACGACGCCGATCGGCACTTGGATTCTGAAACAACGCTTCAAGAGTGGTGAAATTTCCAAAAACAAACTCTAGGCGACGGGAATCAGGGAAACGTGACCGAGACCTTTGGTGGCCATTCAAGTCCTTCGTTCATTCGAACCTGCGTTATCGCTTCGTTCATGGGCGATGGACTATCATTGACGCCTGCTCGCACCACCCACCCGAACTCGAAGACCGTTTCATGCTCGCTCGATATTTCGCCAAGCTACGCAATCCCAAGACGTTGGCTGTCACTCTCTGGCTGCTAACGGCAGCCTGTTGCGTTCATGTCCGCGCGGAGTCGACCGATCCACCGAACGTTGTACTGATCCTTGCCGATGATTTGGGCTACGCCGATTTGGGTTGCTATGGGCATCCCTACGCGAGAACACCGGCAATCGATCGTCTGGCCTCCGAAGGAACACGATTTTCACAGTTCTACGTCACCGGTGTCACCTGCAACCCCAGCCGCACTGGCTTGATGACAGGCCTGTTTCCTGCTCGCTTCGCAAAATATGCTGCTGACTTTGGCTTCGGAGATCGGGTCACGATCACCGAACTCTTGCACAGCCGGGGATACCGCACCGGTCACTTTGGCAAATGGCATATCGGGCCCGACTCGACCGAAGTCAACGGCACGTATGGCATCGATCGCGTCAGAGTGATTGGAAAAAGTCGCGACAAGTCTGCTGGTCGAGATGACGACTTGGTGGGCGCTGCGATTGACTTCATGAAAGCGAACGCGGATCAGCCGTTTTATCTCAACGTGTGGGGACACAGCACTCACTTTCCGGTCGACACGCCTGCGAATCTGACCGAGCCATTCAAAGATGTCTATGTCGATCGTGAAGATTTCTCTCCGCCAATGCAGCAAAAGTTCGACGACTGTTTGCAAATCGGTGGAAACCTGAACACTTCGATGCGGCAGTACCTCGGTGACGTGCACTCGATCGATCTGAATGTTGATCGCATTTTGAAAGCGATTGACGATCTTGGACTACGAGACAACACAATCGTGGTCTTCTCGAGCGATCATGGTCCGGCTCCTGTGCTCTTGGGAAAGCAAAAATCATCAAGAGAATTTTCCGACAATATGCTGGGATACGCGGGTCTGTTTCGCGGTGGCAAACACGAGCAACTGGAAGGTGGAATTCGCGCTCCGTTCATCGTTCGCTGGCCAGGCAACGTCAAGGCTGGACGCGTGGACCTCGACAGTGTCGTTTCCTTCATTGATTGGATGCCGACCCTGTGCTCGATCGCTGGCATCGATGATCTCCCAGAGCAACTCGACGGCGAAGACGTTTCCGACATTTGGCGAGGATCCAACCGCCTGCGCAAGAAGCCATTGTTTTGGAAGGTCAGCTCCAGTGGGGGCGCACCAGCCATGCGAGAAGGGAAGTGGAAGCTTCACCTCAACGGCCGCCGATCTGATGCTGAAATCGAGCTTTACGATCTTTCGACCGACCCGTCGGAACTGGAAAACCTTGCTGATACACAGCCCACCATTGCGAAACGTTTGAAGTCGACACTGAAAAAATGGGTTACCGAACTGCCCACGACCTACGTGAAGACTGGCGAGAAAGAGAAGAAGAAGAAGCAAAGAAAGAAGGCGGATCGCGGCACAACGTCCTCGGGTTCGGACACGTCATCAGCAGTCCTCGCCAAAAGAGTCGATCCTTCGACGCTGACCGGCAAGGTCATGTGCGGGTATCAGGGTTGGTTCAACTGCGAAGGCGACGGGGCGAACCTGGGTTGGAAACACTGGGCGAAGAAACGCGGATCGCTGTTTTCCCCTGGCAACGTAACGGTTGATCTGTGGCCCGAAGTTTCAGAGTACGCCCCCGACGAACTCTACTCGACGGGATTCCGCTTCGCGAACGGGCAAGTCGCCAAGGTTTTCAGCAGCGCTGATCGCGGGACCGTCAAAACGCATTTCAAGTGGATGCAGGACTACGGCATCGACGGCGCATTCATCCAGCGGTTCATCGCGGCGCATCAATCTCCAGGAGCTCGCCAGCATCAGAACCTTGTTCTGTCGCATGCGCGAGCTGGCGCCAAGCAATCGGGCCGCACGATGGCGGTGATGTACGATCTTTCGGGGCTCAAAGCTGGACAAGTCGCAAACGTTCAACGCGACTGGCTTGCACTTCAATCCGAACAGCAAATCACGAACGATGAGCCCTACCTTCACCACGAGGGACGCCCCGTGGTTGCAGTTTGGGGCATCGGTTTTAAGGATGGTCGCAAATACTCACTTGATGAGTGCGCGAAACTCGTCGAGTGGTTCAAATCGCAGGGCTGCACGGTCATGCTTGGCGTACCGTCCTTTTGGCGTGAGCTCAAACGCGACGCCGCAGACGACGTGAAGTTGCACGAGATCATTCAGGCTGCTGACATTGTCAGTCCCTGGTCGGTGGGTCGCTATCGTACGCCCGAAGAAGCCCAACGACACGCGGCTGACGTGTGGTCGAAAGACCGTGAGTGGTCCGAATCGCACCAGGTCGACTTCTTGCCTGTCGTGTTCCCTGGCTTCAGTTGGCACCATTTGCATGGTGGCCAGCTGAATGCGATCCCTCGACTGAAGGGCCAATTCCTGTGGTCACAAATCGTTGGCGCCAAACAAGCTGGCTGCAAAATGATCTACGTCGCAATGTTTGATGAAGTCGACGAGGGCACGGCGATTTTCAAATGCACCAACCAGCCGCCGACCAACGATCAAGCTCGATTCATGACCTACGAAGGACTGCCGAGCGATCACTATCTGAAATTGGTTGGAGAAGCAGGGAAGGCACTTCGTGATGAAATCGAACTGACCGACGTTCCGCCACAGTGAGTCAGACGATTGCAGTTTCTAACGAAACGGTTTTCTTTTGCTCCGAACTACGAATCGCGGCATCAATGATCTGCTGGCCAATCCTCGCAATCGCTGGTGACAACGGCCCCTCGATTGGCAAGTCGTCGCGAAGACGGCTCAACGTGTACTCAATCCCATTGCGTTCACCGATCGGTAAGTCGTCCACGGCTTGGGCAAAACCCTCGGGGCGTTCTTTCGTCTGTACGCGAACGGTTGATTCGTAGTCGTAGCTGGCAATCGTGCCTCCGGTTCCTCGCACGACATAGCCGCACTTTGGCTGCGGTTGATGCACCCAAGGATCCGTGAATGTGCCCCATCGCGTTTCAAATTTGGAAAGACCACCTTCGTAGCGTGCGACAGTGACACTGTGCTCGTCGACTTCTAATCCGGGCGTCCCTGTGGTGATCGACGTGACTTCGGTCGGCACTTGCCCACCATTGAACCATGTCCCCAGCGTCACGCCATAACCAAGATAGTCTCGCAGCGATCCACCTCCGGCCTCAAGGCTATACCACCAGCTATTTCGCTTGTCCTCGGCGGTCGGCTCGAATTCAATTTTGTCAGCCCCATGATACAGCGGCCCACGATTCCCACCGTAGTGATGCACCTCAAACACGTCTCCAATCACTCCGTCGGCAATCAAACGCCAAGTCGTGTAGTGACTTCTATCCCATCGCGCCGGCCAATTGATCACCATTTGTTTACCCGTTCTTTCAACGGCCGCCATCATGCGATCTGCGTCCGCCAGGGATGCCGCAAACGGTTTTTCGACGAATAGATGGGATCCGAAGGGCGCAACACGTTCCACCCACAAAGCGTGCTCACCAGTGGGCGGGCAAAGAATGACAAGGTCTGGTTTCGTCGTCTCCATGCACGTGCCGTAGTCCGTGAACACATCCGACTCAGGGATCTTCAGCGCCTCGATGGCAGCGTTCATCGCGTCCGGCTGCTCGTCACAGATCCCCACGATGTCTGCATCCGGATGCTCTGCAACATTTCTCAGCAGGTCTCCCATGTGCATATGAGAAAAATTGATTCCTGCAACTCGCCAGCGTTTTGTCATCGTGCTCTCGTTCGGTTAGCGATTGACTTGCTTTTCAGACGTCAACCTTCAGCAAATTCCGAGAGAGTATATCACGCCGTTGGGTTCCAATTCGCAGGAGTCGATTCCCTGATCGCCAACGAATTCGGTGTGAGTGATGTGGAATGTTCGTTGAGCTACGGAAATCGTTTCAGAATCGCTTCGGTCGAAAACAAAACCCACATGGCTTTGTCTTTTTCTGGTTCGACGACGATCGGCGATGTTCCCGGTGGACGGATCAACAACATCCGCTCGTGACAATCTCGCACCGCTGACAACGCCGGCTTGGCCTTCTCACCAAGCAACTCAAGCGTGCGTGCAGCGTGTTGGATGGCGGCAAGATTCTTGTTCGACAAGGCTTCCGCCAAAACAGGAATCGCTCGATCCGTGTAGCCGTGCCGGGCAAGAGCCCCAGCAGCTTCAACCCGCACGTCCACAGCGGTGTCGGAAAGAGCGGCGCGGAGCGCTTCGGTCGCTTTCGGGGACAGCGAAGATGAAGCCGTCAGTCCAACGGCTCCCCAAAACCGCACACCGGCATCCGAATGCGTCAAGTTATCAAGAAATCGATCTTCTTCACTTTGCCCCACTTCGGAGGCGGCTTTGATCAATCTTTCTTGATCGTATGCCCCAGCGTCTTGCGCCATTTCATACGGAGTGGTCCCTTGCGAAATTTCCCAAGCCATCGCTTCGGGAACAAAGCCAAGATCTCGACTCTCGGTCAGGTGCCGTCCCAACTCTGCCCGCATTTTGTGTAACACCACCTCGTGTTCTTGCGAACTGGCAAGGTTGTGTAGATTCATCGGATCGCTTTGACAGTCAAACAGTTCTTCCAGTTCACGGGTTGGACCAGCGAAGTGCCACTGCGGCGCTGTCATGTTCGTTTTGTCGGTTAGGCGATAGATCTCATGACGGATCTCACCCAAGTCCGGCCAAGCTGTCGGTTGGTTGTAGCCCAGGTGAGGCATGAAATTTCGGATGTACAGATAACGTTTGTCTCTCACGCTGCGGGCAAGATCGTGAACCTCATCGACGCGATCGCGGTGACCGTAGACAAAGTCTCGCCCCGCATCTCCCGCGTTGCCCAAGAACGGCTTCCCGACCATGTAGTCTGGCATCAAAACTCCGCCCAGCCTGAGCGTGGTTGGACCAAAGTCAACGAAACTGACGAGTTGGTCGGTCTTGGTTCCTGGTTCGCTCGGCGCAAGGTGCCGATACTTCGCTGGAAAGCGAACGATCAACGGCACCCTCATTCCTGAGTCCAGTAAAACCCGCTTGTGGCGAGGCATTCCAGAACCATGATCCGAGTAAAAGAACACGATCGTGTCCTCGGCGAGGCCATCGTCTTCAAGCTGCTGCAGGATAGCGCCGACTTGCTTGTCCATCGCTGTTACACAGTCGTAATATCTTGCAACTGTCTTTCGCACGATCGGCGTATCTGGATAGTAGGGAGGCAGCGGAACGTTTGCCGGATCGTGAAGCTCCGATTCGCTCAGGTTGCTTTGGACCTCGGTGACAAACTTATCGTGCGGCCACACCATCGTCCGACTTTGATGGGACGTCATCAGGTTAAAGACACTAAAGAACGCCTGATCATTCTTGCGGCTACGCCAATGCGCTTGCTCACTGCTCTGATCCCACGACGCGGCGACGATTGCTTGACCGTTCGCGCTGTTGTAATCCGTTTTGACATTATTGGAGGTAAAGTAGCCTGCGCTGCGCAGAAAACTCGGGAACCCAATCATCTGCTCTGGAATTGGAAAAGCAGATCGCATGTGATGCGTGCCTTGGGTCTGGGCGTACAAGCCATTGATCAGACAAGACCGAGAAGGCGAGCAGACCGGCGCAGTTGCAAAGGCGTGAGTAAAAAGCACGCCCTCGCTGGCCAATCGGTCGATGTACGGAGAGATCGCAAAGGCATCCCCGTAACACCCCAGCGTTGGACTCATGTCCTCCGCCGTGATCCAGACGATGTTTGGTGGGCCGAGTGACTCAGCGAAGGCCTTTTCATTGACCACGAGTACTGAAACCAAAGCAAGACAGAATCTGACGGCGTCTAGCATCCATGACGGTAGGTTGCTGCGCGAGATCGCTCGGTGGAAGTAAGTCGAGAATGTCATTCGTTTTCAGCGATCAGTTCTTTGATTCTTCGCTCCATCAGTTTTTGTCCACCGGCCTCTTTCCAGTTCAATTCTCCGAACCACCAGTATCGAATCCGTCCTTGCTTGTCGATCAAATAGACAGCGGGCCACATGTTGTTCCCCCACTGAAACCAAGTCTTCCTCTGTTTGTCGATGATGACCGGAGACTGAAAACCTTCCTTCTGGACTGCCTTACGAACGTTGTCTGGATCTCGTTCGGCTTCCGTTTCTGGCGAGTGAACTCCCAGCAATGTGAAATCTTGACTACGAAACTCTTTTTCCCAACCCTTGTACCAAGGGTAATTGCGTACGCAATTGATTCAGCCAAAGGCAAAGAAATGTAGCGCGACTACCTTCCCTCGCAAATCAGCCAGATGCAGCCCATCGGTGTTGATCCACAATCCACTGTCGACCAGTTCAGGTGCCTTGAAGGCAACCTGCCCGAGAGATTCTTGGTCGAAGTTCTTTCCAACAAGCGCGGGTAGCTTCCGTTTCTGTGTCGCATTCAACAACGCGACAATGTCTTCCTGTTCTTTGCGACGTGCCGTTGCAATCGTTTTCTGCGACTCCTTCATCGCCTTCTCGCCAGGATACTCCCTGGTCGAAACTTTACTGATCTGCTCACGCGTGCTGGAGATAACTTCCTGAATCTGTGTTTGCTGCTGAGTGGACAAGTCCAGGGTTTCGACCGCGCCCGGCTCAAGAACACATGCGATACCTTTGATGCGGTAGGCAATCTGTTGCAAACGCGACTGCTGTTTGTCCGAGAATATTTTACTGACAGCTTCACGCGACTTCGCGAATGCTTCCTGTGTCTTGGCTTGTGCTTCTTCGGGCTTGCCATTCGTGTTGCGAGCCTTCAGGAGGGCTCCATCAAACGTCTCGTTGAGCGCGATGAGGCGCTGTTTCTGTGTCGCACTGAGGCCAAGATCTCTTTGTACAGCGGGCTCCCGTATCAAAAACAGAAACGGATCTGCCATCGCGTCATAGCCGGTGACGTTCTGTGCGTGCGCAGCCGGAGCGAACGCGGCAAGTGCGAGAAGAACGATGAGTTCTCTTCGAAAGATCATTCCAAGCCTCGAATCGAATTCAGGAACATTGTGGGGAAAACAAGGCGGTGATGGATCGCCGTGCAAATCATGACGACCAACATTCTAACGTGAATCACACCTCGACGAGTGTTGCTCGCTCGACCGCAACGAGACAACCACGCCTTTAAAAAGATGCCGATCGTCCGTTAGTAGACATAAATGTCTGGCTTTTCACTCAGCTTCTGGACAACTGCCGCCGCCTCAGCAATCTCACTTGAATTGAAAAACGGGGTTTTGCCGGTGTACTTGCTCTCGACGCGGCTCTTGCTCGCCAGCTCGTCCCAAGTCAAACCGTCCATGAGATTCCAAGCAGCCGCTTGGGCAACCGATTGGGAAACACGAGCGGAACCAAGTGCGTTGCAAAGCAAATGAACCTTGGGATCGGACGTGACTTGATCGAGCGGCACGATCTTGTATTTCATCTTTGGCTTGGGGTCAGGCTTGCCGTGCTCTAAACAGACCGTTGGAACGCTAACCTTCATGAGCCGCTGAGGGGCAACTCGAAAAATGCCGCCTCCTCCGCCACCACCTCCTCCGCCGAGGCCACCTCCTCCGCCGCCGCCAACAGACTGCCCACCGCCACCACCACCACCGGCACCACCGAATCCGCCTGCACCTCCTCCACCGCCACCAAGCTGCGGAAGCACCGGGACTCCAGCGAAGGCAGCTGGCAAACGTACATGGAGTGGTTTGCCGGTCATGTTCTTGACCAGCAGATTGGCGCGATCCGCGCCCAGCGGGATGAACTCGACCGAGATTTTTCCCTGTTCGATCCCGTCAAATAGATCGGTCGCTGATTCTCCAACCGTTGGACGATCTGCATGCGCTGAGACTGGAACAAGCATGGAGCCCATCAAAAAGAGAGCACCGCTAACGATCAGGAAGTGGCAATTGCGAGAGCGAGACGACAACATTTGCAAAGAACTCCTTAGGAGAGGAAGAGACCAAGATTCCTTGAAAGCCGTGACTGCTTTGACGGAGAAAGCGGACTCGACGTTGTTGCAAACTGCTGCAAGCTTGCATTGCAACACGAGCAAAATGGCACATCCTGCAAAGGCCTGATTCAATTCCCGTGGTTCGATACTACCAATGCGAACCGCATGCCAAACCACAGAATGCTGGCAGACATCGCGCAGACGCCAAGCCCCGCGACGCTGGACGCAGGAGACCTGTGAAAATGCGAGTTGACATATATATCTTCAAGATATACTATGCCGCGACACGATCTATCTGTTAGATACAAGGAGAACGAACATGGCGAAATCAGGAACCACCAAGTACGCGATCTTAGGAATCCTGCTTTCAGGGCCCCAGTCGGGCTACGAAATCGCGAAGTTCTGTCGCGAAGTGCTCAGTTCCTTCTGGAGTGAAAGCTACGGTCAGATCTATCCAAAGCTGAAGGAACTCGTCGCTGAAGGGCTGGTCAAGAAGAAGGAAATCACTGAGTCGAATCGCAACAAATCCAGTTACACGATCACAGCGAAAGGCCGTAAAGCGGTTACGGCTTGGGCCGCCGAACCAGCCGCATCCCAACCTGTCCGTAATGAACTGCTGCTCAAGGTCTTCTTTGGGAGCGAGCTTTCGCCGGAGATCAGCAAGCACCAGATCGCTCAGGCGCTCATCAAACAAACACACGCCGTCGCACAACTCAAAGCAATCGAACAAGAACTTCAAGCCGACGAAGACATCAACGAGCATCAGCGACTGCACGCATGCATGACCGTTCGACTTGGCATTCACGTCATGCAGGCGAGGATCAAATGGGCCAAGGAGTCGCTCGCTAGCCTGGAAGCGCACTACGACTGACCAGAAAAGTGCCACCGAGGTTTCTTTCCTATCGTTCCCAACGCGAGCCGACCAAGTGAATCCATCAATTGAAGCAACGCCCTCCGAGTCTCGCTGGCATGTCAGTCGCCAGGCTTGGCTGCTGTATCTCACAGCCGTTTTCATCGGCAGCATCGCAACCACGATTCCGCTGGCAGTTTGGGTGAGCCCCATTGCCATGCTGCTGTTCCTTGATCGGATGCCGCGGCTGATCGGCTTCCTGTTGTTCTTCGTTCTCGTCGTGCCCCTTTTCGTGATCACGCAGAAGGGAGTGATCCCTGTTCCCGAGACAGAATTCTATGCAATGGCGGTGATCATCGGAGTGCTGGGGTACGTGCCCTACTGGATACAGATAGCCTCGAGAGCAAGACTGCCTCACCTTCTAGTGCCATTGGTCTTTCCCTGCGCAACGGTTGCAATCGAGTACGCGGCTTCCACGGGAGCGTTCGGTTCATGGGGCTCCCTCGCCTACTCCCAGGCAGGAAATCTCACGCTGATGCAGTTGGCTTCGATCACCGGAATTTGGGGCATCACCTTCTTCATGTGCTGGACAGCATCGACAGCTTGGTGGTGGCTATCGACTCCAAGACCCTCCGAGCGCAGAGTCCCTGTGTCGACCGAGGTGATTGTCTACGTGACGTTCGCCATTGCGATCATCGCTTTCGGTCAACATCGAGTCACTCGCGGCAAGGCCATGCTTTCGCAACCGAACGATGGCCGTCAGGTCGCTTGCATTGTCGCACCCAAAGGAACCTACACCCCAGAGTTGGTCATGCGGTGGCTGGGGGCCGCTCGTGAAGAGGCATCCCATCAAACCGGCGTGAACTCGGAGCGAACGACGTCGCTGCTCGCCGCGTGCAGACCGGCCGTGTTTGCAGAATTGGACTACCTGCTGAGGAAAAGTACCGAGCGCGCGAACGCTGGAGCCAAGCTGATCGTCTGGAGCGAGGCGGCGCTAAGCACGCCACCCGAGTTTGAAGCAGAAGTTCTCAAACGCTGCTGTGGGTTTGCGGAGACACACGCTACCAATCTCGCGATCACTCTCGGCGTATTGCATGCCGACAGAGACCCAGCGAAATTCATCGAGAACAAAATCGTGCTCATCAATGATGCCGGATCGATCCTGGGAGACTATCAGAAGACCAACACCGTGCCGGGTGAACCCAGCCTCAACGGCAGCGGTGTGATCCCGTCCTTTGAAACAGCACTCTCCGGGAAC
>JBGCGI010000077.1:0-46136 GCA_045110715.1 Rubripirellula sp. | reverse complement strand
CGAATACGTCAGCGACAAGCAAGCGATGCAAGTCGTCGCACTTGGCGACGGAGAGTTTGATATTGTCGTTTTCGAAAGTGGTCTGCCTGGCGCCGGTGCAAGCGTCAACGACCCCCGTCGGATCGATGGAGACTCCGATGTTGTCGCCGATTTGATCGAATCGATGAACCTCAAGCGGATCGAACGAACCAGTCCAACGATCGGGGCGAAACCGCCTGCTGGGGCTGTCGTCCTGTTTGACGGGACAACGCAGTCAGCAACGGAACACTGGGTGGGTGGAAAAGTCAGCGACAGCGGCCTATTGATGCAGGGCACAACGAGCAAGGACCAGTTTCAAGACTACACATTGCACCTTGAGTTTCGCACACCTTGGATGCCGGACAAAACAGGGCAAGCTCGTGGCAATAGTGGTGTCTATCACCAAGCTCGATACGAGACACAGGTGTTGGATTCCTTTGGATTGAAAGGACGCAACAACGAGACGGGCGGGATCTATAGCGTCCGTGATCCTGATTTGAACATGTGCCTGCCACCGCTTCAGTGGCAGACCTATGACATCGACTTCACCGCAGCCCGCTTCAACGAAGCTGGCGAGAAAACATCCAATGCAAAGATCACGGTTCGCCTCAATGGTGTTGCGGTTCAAAACGGGATTGAGATTCCTAAGAAGACGACTGCGGCGCCAAAAGGGGAAGGTGCTTCCCCTGGACCGATTTACCTGCAGGATCATGGAGCGCCAGTTCGTTACCGCAATATTTGGGTGCTACCGCGCGACGCCAAGCGTGATGCGCGACGCCCGATCGTACCTGGCTTCGAGCGTTTCTTTGTAGGCACTTCGCCGTCGGCCGACGGAGGCGAACTCTTGATCAGCAGTCTCGCCTGTGACGCGTGTCATGCCAGCGATAGGAATTTGGTTCCCCAGCAAAGAGGCCCCGATCTGACAGCCGTTGCCGCGCGTGTCCGAGCTGACGCTTTGGTGCAAATGATTCGTGATCCTCATGGGTTCAAGCCCGGCACGACCATGCCGATCGCTTGGCACGATGCCGATGAAGTGACGCGTCGACAACGAAGCGAGGCGGTTGCCAGCTATTTGTTGTTGGGGGGAAACGGTGAGCTGAATGATCGACCTGTGAGCCGAAAACAGGTCGAACTGGGACAGAAGCTCTATCACGAAGTTGGCTGTGTCGCTTGCCATCAAGCATTCGTTGGCGCAAAGACTCCTGTCGCGACGACCGTGCCACTGAATGGGGTCGCCCGAAAGTACACTGCGTCTTCCTTGGCCGTGTTCTTATCGAACCCCCATCAAGTTCGCCCCGGCCTTCGCATGCCCGCGCTGACCGGAAGTGCAGAGAATGCAGCTGCGATCGCGGCCTATTTGACACGGGAAGTGACGCTCCGCGAAAACAAAGCGAAGTTTGATCGGAGCGTCTATCGAGGATCTTGGCAGAAGTTGCCAGACTTCGCGAATCTAGAGCCCGTTCAGGTCGATCGCGTTGCCGGCTTGAAGCTCAATGACATCAAGCCCAGTAACAATCTCGGTCTTGTCTTTTCCGCGAAGCTTCCGATTCATCGCGACGGCAAGTACACGTTCCAGCTCAGTAGTGATGATGGTAGCCGCCTTCTGATCGACGGTCATCAGTTGGACAACGATGGCATTCATCCCAATCAAATGCGCGAAGCAACCTTTGAGTTGAAGTCGGGAGTTCATCCCGTCCGTGTCGAGTTCTTCAACGGGGGTGGTCAGATCGAGCTCTCGTTGACCGTGAGTGATGCTGACTCAGGCAGCAATGATATTTCCCAGCTGATCCTCGATCCCGACAACCCGATTCCCGCGGATCTGCTGCCCAGCGCGTTCGTGCCTCAGGAATCATTGGTCGAACAGGGGAAGGCGTTGTTTGAGTCCAGCGGATGCGCCAGTTGCCATCAGTTCGGGCCGCAAGCCGATGCCCCACCAGCGATCGCCATCAGCGCACTGCGGCCGAACACAGGGTGCCTCGCGGACGAGGTTCCGCCAAAATCAGTCGACTATGAATTGAGTCTCACTCAGCGCGCGGCGATTCATGCGGCTTTGAAACAACGCAAGAATACTTCCTCGCAAGTGAACGACGAACAACGCGTCCATCTGACCATGGCGGCGCTCAACTGCTACGCGTGCCATTCACGGGGAAAGTTGGGAGGGCCCGAGTTGAGCCGTGATTCGCACTTCGTGACGCGAACACCCGAGATGGGTTTGGAAGGACGCTTGCCGCCGTCGCTCGATGGTGTTGGCGACAAGCTGAACGACAACTACACGAAGCAAATCTTGAATCAGGGTGCGAATCTCCGACCCTACATGCGAACGCGAATGCCGGGTTACCGGTACGAACCGTTGGCCGTCTTCCATCAAGCGATCAATCGATTGGATCGTAAGCAGGAGGCCAAAATCGCCGAACGTGATGAGCCGCATGAAGCGATCGTTGCTTCAGGAAGACAAGCCGTGGGAAATCGCGGTCTGGCTTGCATCAAGTGTCACAGTTTTGGCGGCAACAAGGGAGGCGGGATCGGTGCGATTGACATGCTGAAAATGACCGAGCGGCTTCGCGAAGACTGGTTCCACCGGTACCTGCAAAACCCAACCAAGTACCGTCCCGGAACACGAATGCCCAATAGTTTTGTGGATGGACGTTCCGCACTGACCAGCCTCTATGACGGTGACCCGACACTGCAGATCGATTCGATGTGGGACTATCTCGTTGACGGTGACCAAGCGAAGGAGCCGGAAGGATTGAAGGAAGGGGCAATCGTATTGTCAGGCATCGACCGACCTCGCATCTATCGAAACTTTTTCACCGACGTTAGCGGACGTGGCATCGGAATTGGCTACCCACAAGGAGTGAATTTGATCTGGGATGCCGAGCGGATGACGCTGGCACGGTTGTGGAAGAACAGTTTTGTCGACGCGTCCATGCACTGGCGCAATCGCGGGCAAGGCCGACAGCAACCGCTGGGCGACGCGATCGTCGATGTGGAAACCGAAACGACTTTGGCCCGTTTGGGTTCCATTGGCGCGGAGTGGCCGTCCGAGCCAGGACGCGCTCTGGGCATGCGCTTTCGCGGTTACAAACTAGATGGCAGCGGCAACCCGACCTTCCGGTACTCGATGGGCGACATCACGATCGAAGACACGCCGGTACCGACTGCAGATCAGCAACTGAAACGACAACTCGTGTTTGCGGTCCCGAAGGGCGGCGAGCAACCACTGGTATGGCAGGTGGTCAGTGGTGTGATCAAGAATCGCAACGGTGTCTACAACGTCAAACGCGGATTCGAATTGTCAATCGAAGGCGTGGAGTGTGAACTTACGTCGGATGGCAAAGGACAGCACTTGCGAGCAATCCTGCCAGTTGGCACGACACGCGTACAGCAGACAATTTCATGGTGAACTCTACTCCGAAATCTAGCCTCACGAATACTCACTGGAAACGAATGTTCCGATATCTAATCGCTTGCACTGTGCTTCTGAGTTTCGCGTCCGACACGCGAGCGGCTGATCCGTTGGTCGAGAATGACTTTTACCGGATCACGACGTTCGAGCCGCCTTTGGAAGAGACCATCGAAGCCTGCGGCTTCCAACTGATGGACAACGGACAGATGGCAGTGTGTTCGCGGCGCGGAGACATTTTCATGATTCGTGATCCTTTCGCCAAGAATGTTCCAGCGGAACGTTTCAGTGTGTTCGCGCGTGGGTTGCATGAACCACTCAGTCTGGCAAAGCGAGACGGATGGCTGTACGCGACTCAGCGTCCGGAAGTGACACGCATTCGCGATGAAGACGGTGATGGTATCGCCGACGTCTTCGAAACCGTTGCGGATGGCTGGGGCGTGTCGGGTGACTATCACGAGTACGCGTTTGGATCGAAGTTTGACCCAGCGGGCAATTTGATCATCACACTGTGTTTGACCGGATCATTCGGCAGCGATGTGCCATTTCGTGGTTGGGCGATGAAGGTCACGCCAGATGGTCAAACGATTCCTTTCACGAGTGGCGTTCGATCGCCTGGCGGAGTTGGTGCGAACGCGGAAGGGGATCTGTTTTACACGGACAATCAGGGCCCTTGGAATGGAACCTGTGCTTTGAAGCCTCTGCAGTCGAAGAAGTTTGTGGGGCATCCCGGCGGTTTCAAATGGTATTCGATGGCGGAAGAAGCCATGGGGGGAATGCCGGTCGAGCCAAAGAGTGGAAGCCGAATGCATGTGGAACGCGAGCGAATTCCTGAGCTGATCCCACCCGCGGTTCTGTTCCCCTACAACAAGATGGGCAAGAGTGCTTCGGGAATCGCCTGTGACGTATCTGATGGAAAGTTCGGTCCGTTTGCAAACCAGATGTTTGTTGCTGATCAATCACACAGCACCATCATGCGTGTCTTTCTGGAGAAGGTCGATGGCGTGTACCAAGGCGCGTGCTTCCCCTTTCGAAAGGGATTCGCCTCTGGCAACGTCGGAGTCGAGATGACTCCTTCGGGCTCGCTGTTTGTTGGTGGAACGAATCGCGGCTGGGGATCGATCGGGACAAGGCCGTTTGCAATCGAACGACTTGATTGGACGGGAGCCGTGCCGTTCGAAATCAAAGAGATGCGCGCGATGCCAGATGGTTTTCAACTCGTGTTCACCAAGCCAGTTGATGGGAAGACAGCCGAGGCCATCGAGAGTTACTCGCTGCAGACCTACACCTACGAGTTCCGTTCGCAGTATGGCAGTCCGGAAGTCGATCACACCACGCCGAAGATTGTCAGCGCGAAAGTGTCAGCCGATGGGATGTCCGTCCAACTTGGTGTTGATGGACTACAACTTGGTCACGTGCACGAACTGCAAGCGGCGGGAGTACGTAGCAAGGAGTCGCATCCCCTGCTTCACAACCAAGCCTACTACACGCTCAACCAGTTGCGTTGAGCAAATGGTCGGAAGCAATTCGATACCATTTCCGAACCGTCCGGCCAGGCGAATCTTACTGTCGACAATCGTGGCACCGCGGGCGGCGTCTTTTGTGAGTAGGACGGCACCGGCTAGATCCGCATAGTCAAGCAGCGGCAACCGTTGGGCTGCACCCGGAATCGCAACGGTGCTTTCGACCATGCGGGCGGACTCTTGGTGAACCTTGCGAAGAGATTGAATCCGCGCGCGATCGTGAATTCGTGCTCGAGCGGAAGTTCCCGCCAATGCAAGCGGACCTTCATGTTTGTCGTTGCTTCTGCAAGTCGACCACGGCATCCGCCAGAGCCGTCGCGCCATCGCGATAGACATCGCAGACTGGCAACCCAAATTCTTGTTGGATACGTTCGCGTTCTGCCGCCGCTTCCGCTTCGGACACGTTTCGACTGTTCATCGCGATTCCAATCACTCGGCAGGGATGCCGTAACGATGCGATCATCTCGTAGGCATCGATCAGGGTTCGGTGGGACAGTAATGGACTGTTCTCCAGCCCTTTGACCATCGTCCTTCCAACCTCATAGCAATAGATCAGCCCGTCAGGAGCACAACCGTGCAGGAGCCCCAGCGTTACCGCCGAGAAGCTGGGATGGGAGATACTGCCCTGCCCTTCGATCAGTAGTATGTCGTGGTGTTCATGACGGACGATCAAGGACTCCACGGCACCGTTGACGAAGTCCGAAACGACACAGTCCACAGGGACGCCATCTCCTGAAATCATGATGCCGGTTTGGCCGGTGGCGACGAATTTGGCGTCGGCACCACGTCTCGCGAGTTCCAGTTGGATTTCCATGGCGGCAACCATTTTTCCAATGCTGCAATCATGACCAACCGCGTGAATTCGCAGACATTCCTTCCGAAACGAATGTCGCGTCGCAGTCTCCCGTTCATCATTCTTGCGAACATCAATGATCTGACAGCCATGCTGTTCGGCAAGCGTCACTAGCTCGGTATCGTTGGACAAAAAATCGTGAAGTCCGGAAACAACATCCATCTTTCGTTGGAAGGCCTCGATCACGATTTCCCTCCACGGGACAGGCATTTTTCCACCAGGCGGTGCGATTCCAAGGAACAAGGCATCTGCCTCCAAGCCATCGAGCGAACTGACGACCGGAACATCGCCCCCCGTTCCGAACAGATCGTTCGCAGACTTGCCCGCCTCCGCGGAGTCCAGCACGGCCACGACATCCTGAGTGCGATAGCGAAGGATACTGATCGCGGTTTTCGCCAGGAACGGAGTCGAATAGCCGTCCGTCAAAAGGACGATCCGGTGATAGTCCTTCACGCGATGTTCAGTATTGGAATCATCCATCAAACGGTCTCCGAGCGTTGGTGTGTGATTGTGGATCGGGTTCCCATGGCTCATTCCTCATGGGTTCGCACTCGATCGGCCTCTTCACTGAGGTTCGCGATGCCAAGTTGGCCCTCGCTCGCAGCAATCACCGTCGCGACGGTAGCGTCACCGGTCACATTCGTGACGGTTCGAAGCATGTCGAGAATCCGGTCCACGCCCAGGATCAGGGCAATGCCGGCGCTGGGGACACCGATGGATTGCAGGATGATCACCAACATGATGATGCCCGCGCCAGGAACCGCTGCTGTGCCGATCGATGCCAATACAGCGGTTAGAACGATGGTGACTTGGCCAGCCAGCCCGATCTCCATTCCCAGGGCCTGGGCAATGAAAACAGCGGCGACGGCTTGATAAAGCGCTGTGCCGTCCATGTTGATTGTCGCCCCCAGCGGCAATACAAACGAAGACACTTCTTCCGAAACGCCAAGCTTCTCTTCGCAGCGTTCCATCGTCAGCGGCAACGTTGCACCACTGGAGCTGGTCGAGAAGGCGACCAGTTGAACAGGCGCGATTCCTTGGAGGAAAGTTTTCAACGGCATCGGTGTCAGGAATTTCAACATGCTGAAGTAGGTGACACAAACGTGTAGGACCAATCCGATCACAACGGCGGCGCAGTAGTAACCGAGCGCGCCAATCAGCGCAAGAATCTGCGCGAAGTCATCGCCCGCCAGATCCGTGATCGTTCGTGCAATCAACGCGAACACGCCGATCGGCGCAAACAGCATGATCAAGTCGACCATGCGAATGACCACCGCATTGAGACTCTCGAAGAAACTCAAAAGGGGTTGAGCCTGCTCTTTCTCCAATTGAATCAATCCGATGCCAATCATCAGGGCAACGAAAACGATTTGCAGCATATTCCGGTTGCTGGAGGCCGCGCCAAAGAAGTTAGCGGGGACAATGTCGATCAGGATTTGTAGCGGACCGCGATCTTGCACGCCCGAGGCTAGCTCTTCTCGTGCGGCGACATCACCCGCGAACTGCTGTTGAAGCTGGACGCGAGCCTTTTCGGGTACCCTCAAGCCGGGCTTCATGATGTTCACGATCACCAAACCGATCACGACCGCGATCGCGGTCGTTCCGATGTAGATCGCCATCGTCTTACCGCCGATGCGCGACAGCTTGCGCAAGTCGCTTAGCGATGCAACGCCAGTCACCAGCGATGCGACCACCAGTGGGACCGCGATCAACTGCAGGGAGTTGATGAAGATGGTTCCGAATGGAGAAATCCAGTCGCTTGTGAACTGCCCCCAACCGTTGCGAGCCGCGATCAGTCCGTAAACCAATCCTAGGGCCATTCCTAAGATGATTTGCCAATGTAACTTTCGATACCAAGCCATTGTTTCGTGGACTCAAGAGTTGGTGGGCTCGAACAGGCTGTCCTGTGGTGCATTCCGATAGCGTGCAACATAGCCGATTCCCCGTTCGTGATCGGAACCGAGGATACGAAAGAGTTCACGCGAGCGCAAAGTTTTCGGCGATGGCGCAGGCGAAGCGGTTCATTCCGGCTTTTGAAACGTGACCAGCAGATGGTCTTTGGCGGAGTGCCACGGTGGCAAGTAGGTCGGGGATGTCTCCTTCTGGGATCCGACGACCCGCCGCAGCGTCCGAATGCTCCCACGCGTCAACGCGGGGGAACAGCGAAACAGCACGTTCAGGGCCCAGTCGCGAGCGATCTTCGCTGACCCCATCCGCTTATGAGAAAGCGTTTCAAAACGAGCAACGTCCAGGCCAAGTTGATTGCCGACGTACTGACACCAACGTCGATTCACGAATGCAATGTGTTCGACCGTAGCGCTATACCAATAGTATCGCCCCATGATTTTCCAACTCACCGCATCGGTGTTTCCAGTTCCGATGATCAGGTATCCGCCTGGGGCCAGAAGTTTTGATGCACGCTCGATGAACTGCAGTGGGTGATGAGTGTGTTCGAGAATGTCGAAGGCAGTCACGACAGAGAACTCCCGTTGGCAGTCTTCCAGTTCCTCGAAGTTGTTTGCGATGATCTCAACACCACGATCGCTGGCGCGCTGCGCGGCTTCGGGTTGGATCTCAACACCTGACTTCTTGAACTGGTTCGGTAGCAACTCAAGAAAACGTCCATCGAAACAAGCGATGTCTAGGATCGAGGGATCAGAGAGAGTGAGTTGTTCGATCTGCTTTTGAACGCGACGCCAATCCTGTCGCATGCCGGCTTCGGCGGTCCAGTTCGTTTCGCTGCCAGCTTCGTAAAGGACATCCATCTCGTGTTTGGAGAGACGCGGCCAGCGAAAGTGCAGATGGCACGTGCGGCAACCCATCATCGAGCCACCGGGCAATCCAGGGTCGACCCATTTTCCGGCAAAAAACTCACCCAAAGGCAGGTCGTAGAGCTGCTCGCAGTTTTGTTCGGTACAGCATGGACAAGAGACTTCGTGCGAAACAGCGGTGTCCATCGGTGACTCTTTTTCTTTGGTCGCTCGCGGTGCGAAGGAAACGGAAACTGGTGTTCAGTTTGACGATTTCGGCATGTTGGACTCGTGCATGAACACTGCATCACACTGTAGTGTTTGGCCTGTGTCGCGATTGAAGAAGCCACGATCAATGGACCAGACATGGAATCCGTTCTGAGACATTCTTTCGATCAACTCGAACCACAATTTCTGGCCTTGGTAAAGCTCAACGAGAGATGCCTCGAGCAGAATGGCACCACAAAGCGACAATGTTCGCTCGGCGCCATTGAGCACTTGCCACTCGTAACCCTGTGTATCGATTTTGAGAAACACGGATCGGTTTGACGGTGGCTGATAGTCGGGCACCACATCGTCGAGAGTGATGACGGGAACCTGCTCGGTGGCAATGTACCGTGAAGCCTGATGGGCCTCCTCATGGACATCGTTCATCTTCAGAATGCTTGAAGAGACCGAGTTCTCCGAGACATTCATCTCAATGTTCCCTGCCTCGTCACCAACGGCGGCTCGCTGGTGCACAGTCCACTTTGCATCGTTGGCTGCCTTGTTGGCGAGAATTCGATGTGCATCGCCAAGCGGTTCGAAGCTGACGATCTGTCCGGCATAGCCGGCATCGCGAATCTCACTTGCGAACTGTCCGCAGTTCGCACCGACATCCAATACGAGAGAAGTATTGATATATGCCAGTGTTCGTTCCAGACGCATTGGAAAACTAAAGTTGGGGCCGATCCGATGAAGCTCGAACCCCGCTTTAGATAGACCAGAATTGATCAGCTTCGATAATGGTTTTGGATTCATACCGATGGCAGGAAAAAGCGGAGGAATGAAGGTCGATCACGGATGTGCGCTAACGGAACGAGACTGCTTGCTGCCTCGGCACAGAAGTAGGCTGGAGGATCTAGGCCTGTCGTTTGAAATGGTACAGATAGCGAATGCCTGTTCCATCGCTGTCTCGAACATCTGATTCAACGCGGTGGTGCTCAGGGAAGTGCTTCGTGAATGCGCCGACAAAGTTGGCTTCGGTGTACCAGTCGGGAATCTCAATTCCCTGCTGACGTGGCCAGTCTCGAACGTATCGATCATCGGGTGGAATCCATTCAATGATCAGGTCTTTGACGCCAAAGCTGACGGGGATCGCGGCGAGCGCCTCAAAGGTAATGCTCTGCCGGAGAACCAAGTGATGGGAAAGCGCGATCATGATCATGGAGTCGCATTGGAAACGTTCCATGACTGAAGGCAACTGCAAGAATCTTCCTTGAGGCGGTGTCGGCCAAAGGATGTTCATGAAGCTGCAGTCGAAGCCGTACTTGCGTGCGTTCTCACGCATCTTGTTGACGGCGTTCTCATCGAGATCGACGCCCATCACTTGATGTCCGAGAGTGCGTGCCAGTCCCGCAAACCAGCCCTTGTTTGCAGCGACGTCTACCAATTTTCCTTTCGGTAGACGTTCGATCAAAGAGCGAACGGCTTTGGCCTTACCACCGTAGCTGTCGAGATCGTCATAGTCTCCGCCGGGCTCGTCGTACTGGCCCCATTCAGTCCGGGGGCTAGGTAAGTTCATGCCCGCGACGTGATCACGCAGGGCCCGAAGCGCAGAGCCAGGATCTTTGGCGCGTTTTAAGCGACTGGCCAACCATCGGTAACGCCAGCACATTCGGCCCAGCAGCTTGGGATGGAATAAGAAGCGACCCGTCGCTCTGGCTCCCATTGGACCACCAAAGTAATGATCCTCTGCGGCAATCATCCGAGACAACTTGAACTGACGCTTGTTGCGAAGCCACAGTGGTATGTAGAACAGGCTCAAGAAATGATGGGTGAACCCGCCGTCATAAACGCCGGGTTCGATCGATGAGAAGTCAATGAACTTTGCTTCGCCGTTCACAAACGTCACGTTCCAAGGACTGCCATCGTGCAAGCGAAGCCCTTCTTCGGCCAACTCGATCGCTACATCGAGTGTGCAAAGTGCCGAGTCGCGGAGAAGTTCCAGCGTCCATTCCTGGGGATAGGTCACGTAAGGAACAAACTCGTGAACCAACGCATTGGGGTGGGCGTCACTGGCGTCGGTTTGGATCATGCCTGCACGGTGAAGTGCATCAAGTCTGCCCGATGCCTTCAGCTTTTCAAAGATGCTGAACAGTTCGGGAGTCACATGGCGGATGACCGACTCACCTTCAATCTCCAATCGCCCGTGCGAGTCCAGTGAAAACTCCCGTCGCAGCGTGTTTTGCTTGGTGGGATCAGGAAGTAGTTTTCTCACCGCTTTCTTGATCGGATGACTCATAGGAAGAAGACCATGTTGGGAAAGGGTGAATTTGGACGCGATTCATTCGGCCAGCGGACGTCTCCGTTGAACGGCACGCTGCCCCTGAGTGGCAACGTCTTCCCAGACTTCGGGTGAATAGCGTCGGAACAACAATCCATAGAGAATCACTCCCGATATGGTTGTTGCAGCGATCGTCAACCAATCGCTCTGCAGATGACTGGTTGCGAGAATAGCGATCGCCTTCATCGCTGGCAATACAACAAAAGAGCCCAGAAAGGGGAACAAAAAGATCGATTTCGCGATCCTCAGGAAGTCCGGTCGGTGCTGATTCGGCAGTGAAACATACAGATAAATGAAGCTCAGGAACGTTGAGTAAACGCAGGTGGCGATCGCAACCCCCACGCCACTATCTGATAGCAAAGCCCCCGTTACGATCGCGAACAGGAAGATTGTCGCGGTCGCAATCGCATTCTTGGCGTAGAGCGTGTACCGTCCTTGGGCAATCATGAACTTGCTGCAAGTGAACGCGATCAATCGAAATCCGAACCCACAGCTGAGCAATTGCAGGAACACGACCGAGCCATGCCAGCGGTCGTTAAAGATCGACTGGATCAACTCTTCTGCCAGCAATGCTTGCAAAACGCAGAGTGGCATTCCGAAGGTCGCGATGATTTTACAAGCGCGGAGGAAGCCACGGTATTGGCGTTCTGGGTCGTCCGAGACGCTGCTGAGCGTGACTTGCAGATTGCTGGTCACGAGGCTGGAAACTGCCAAAGCAACCTGCGATGCAAGGTTGAACGCAAAATAGTACAGCCCCAAGATTGTCTCGGTGTAAAACAACCCCAGGACTAGGTAGTCGACTTGCTGAGTGAATTGGAGTGCGAAGTTGCCGACTGCGACGGGCACGTTTCCGCTCATCAACAGTCGCATTTTCGACCTCGACGGATTCTTCAGCCGTTGGTGGCAAGTCAGTTTGTAGTAGCTGACGGTCTTGATCGCTTCGGCAGTGACCCACGGGATCACGATGCTGAAAGCGCCAAATCCAAACAACGCTAAGATGACTGTCATCAGTACGATCGAGATCGAGCTGATAGTTTCGACGATCGATATTTCACGAAATCGAAACGCGTGACTCATCGAAGTTCGGGGCACGACGCCCAGAGCTCGGATGGGATGCTTCACTGAGGTGACCAGCATCAGTAGGCAGACAAGTTGGTTCTGCAATACGAACCCGGCGAACAAGGCTGCCAACAGAACCAGCAGCATCGCGATCAGCCCCATCGCGAATGCTAGCAGTTCGCCACTTGCAAACCAAACCCGAGGTTTCTTTCGTCGCAGAAGTACCTCACCAACGCTGGTGGCCTGGACCATTTCGCCAACCATTGCCAGCGAGCCAGCGAGGGCAACGGCTCCTAGGTCCGACGGAAACAGAAACGCCGCGATGACAACCTGATTGACCAGCGAGGCAGATCGGAGCACGACGAACGAGATAGCGGACCATCCAGCAGCCAGCGTCGTTTGAGATGCGAGATTCTTGATCGACGGCGGCATGGATGGACGGTGTAGCCCGACAGGTGGAGACTCTTGAATGAGGCCTAGGAGGGCAAGCATACTGGGCAACGCTCGCTTCACCCACCCGAATCGGTCCCGCGCAGGGTCAGGCGAAACGCGATCAATGGATGTTCCTGCCGGACCGGCCGAGGATTGATTGGCCGTATTGGGTGTGATACCGTCACTCGATGACGAACAAGGTATATTTGTCGTGCCAATCTGCTTTCTGGTCCCCCCGCTTAAGTGACCGTTGACCTATGCCCAATCAATCCCTGTCGGTTTTTCAGTCTCTGGTCAGCGTCACTCTCGTGATGATCGCGGTCCACTGTTCAGCCGTTGAGCCAACCCATTCGATCGAATCGAATTGGTCTCAGTTCCGAGGTCCCGCTGGATTGGGGATCAGCGCTGCGACCCATGTGCCGACCGAGTTCGATGCCAAGCAAGTTGGGTGGCAGGTTGATTTGCCCGTCGTCGGCCACTCATCTCCGGTCGTCTGGGGCAACCACATTTTCCTCACCGGTGCCACGCAAAAAGGAGATGCGGTTCAACGTCATCTTCTCTGTCTGGCTCGCGACACGGGGAAGCTGATTTGGAACGAAGTTGCCGCCACAGGTGAGGGCGAAAAGCTCCACAAGATGAACAGTTGGGCGACACCTAGCTGCGCAACAGATGGTGAACGCGTCGTTGCATTTTTTGGAGCAGGAGGACTGCACTGTTACGACAACCAGGGAAAAAGGCTGTGGTCGCGCGACCTGGGCAACTTCCCAGGCGGTTGGGGCGTGGGTGCGTCGCCGATCTTCGTTGACGACATGGTGATTCAGAACGGGGATGCGGAGGGTGATTCGTTCTTGATCGCTGTCGACAAGAAGACAGGCAAGGATATTTGGCGGACGCCGCGCAAATCCAAACCACGTGGTGGATGGAGCACGCCGATTGTGATCGAGGCAGCCGGTCGCCGTGAATTGGTTCTCAATGGTGAGTTCGGAGTCAGCGCGTATGATGTTTCCACAGGCAAACCACTTTGGAACTGCAAGGGATTCAACGGACGTGGGACGCCTGTGCCAGCATGGGGGCATGGGCTACTGCACGTGGTCAACGGCAAGACCGGCGACATCTATGCGGTGAAACCTGGAGGCTCCGGTGACGTGACAGAGACTCACATGGCCTGGCATACCGATCGTCGCGGCGGCCGTGATCTTCCCTCTCCCGTATTGGCCGGTGATTGCCTCGTTGCGATCAACATGGCTGGCATCGCGACCGGCTACGATGCCAAAAGCGGTGAAGAGCTTTGGAAGGAACGCCTGGGCGGAAACTACTCGGGTTCACCAATCGTCGTGGGGGGCTTGGTATATGCACTTGCCGAGAACGGTGAAGTGCTGGTGATGAAATGTGGGAGAGAATTCGAATTGATTTCGCGAAACGCATTTAGCAGCGATGACGAAGAGATCTTCCGATCGTCGATTAGCGTGAGCGACGGAGAATTGTTAATCCGCAGCGATCACAGGCTTTACTGTGTCGGAGAATGAGCAATCCAGCGTTCGGATCCCTCTCTCCGGGCAGTGAACGGGAGTGCACCCTCTGTTGGTTTTGATGTTTGACCATGACGATTACAGCCGTTATGCTCGCGAAAACTTAGGGTATCTGAACCAAACCTATGGATTAGAATACTACCCATACACACCTTCATTCACTCTGTTAATCGTTGCTGTTTAACGGAGCCCTGCCTAAAACAAGTTGAAAGTCGTCCAAGAACCGGCGTTCGGTTTCGGACGATTGCCCTGACACGAGATTGGTTTGAACCAACGTTTCCAACTCGAGAGTTTCAACTTCAAAACCAACGACATTCACCTGAACGTGGATGCGCGTCCCACCTTACTGCTCAACTTAGACACCCTCATGGGAGAGATCTGAACATGCGTTGTCACGGTAATCAATTCAGTCGTCGCGGATTCCTTTCCGCTGGAACACTTGGTGGACTTGGCATTTCGCTTCCACAGTTGATGTGGATGGAGCGAGCTGCTGCAGAGCAAAAGCACTACGACTTCATTGAAGCCAAGGCGAAGAGTGTGATTCATATCTACCTTCCTGGTGGAATGGCACATCAAGAGACTTGGGATCCCAAGCCATACAGCCCACTGGAGTATCGGGGTGAGATGAAGCCGGTGAAGACCAAGACCGGCGAGATCTTCTGCGAGTCGATTCCAAAGTTGGCTGGCATCGCCGATCGCCTGTGTGTGATTCGATCGATGACTCACGGCGAGGCAGCACACGAGCGCGGCACTCACAACATGTTCACGGGCTACAAGCCCAGCCCCGCGTTGAGCTACCCAAGCTTCGGTGCGGTGGTCAGTCACGAGTACGGCCCTCGTAACAATTTGCCTCCTTACGTTTGCATTCCGAATCAGCCCAACGAGTTTGCAGGCACCGGATACTTGAGTTCGTCTTACGGACCTTTTGCGCTGGGCAGCGATCCAGCTCAGAAGGGGTTCAAGGTACGTGACTTGGATCTGTACGGTGGAGTCGATGACACGCGATTCGCTCGTCGGCAATCGGCGTTGGCATCGATCAACAAGAAATTCGGCGCGATGACCAATGCGGACAATGTATCTGCGATGGATACGTTCTACGAACGAGCCTACAGCTTGCTTGGATCACCGGAAGCGAAAGCAGCGTTTGATCTTGGCAAAGAAGACCAGAAGATGAAGGACGCGTATGGTGCCAATCAGGCTGGGCAACGTTTGTTGATGGCTCGCCGATTGGTAGAGGCTGGCTGCCGTTTGGTCACGTTGACCTACGGTGGTTGGGACATGCACACCGGCATCACCTCTGCGATGAACCGCACCATGCCACCTTTGGATCAAGCTTTGACTCAGTTGATTCTTGATCTCGAGCAACGCGGATTGCTGGATTCAACATTGGTCATGGTCAGTAGCGAGTTCGGTCGCACGCCGAAGATCAACAAGGATGCTGGTCGCGATCATTATCCGAAAGTCTTCAGCGTCATGATGGCTGGTGGCGGTATCAAGGGTGGAACCATTTATGGTTCGTCCAATGCAACTGCTTCGGAGCCGGAGTTTGATCCGGTTGGTCCCGAAGACTTGGCGACCACCATGTACCACCAATTAGGAATTGTGGCTGACAAAGAACTGATGGCACCAGGGGATCGACCGATTGAGATTGTTGACGGTGGCAAATTGCTGACCGACATCATCGCCTGATTCTGTTGACGCTCGTTTTCACAAGTATTGATCATCATGCAACGACACATCTTTCTGACTGCAGCTTGTTTGGCCCTGTTCGGGTTCGCGACAATCGCGGAGGCTTATCGCCCCGAGATCGTTAGTTCGAAGCCTCGCGGGATGCAACGTGGTACGACTCAAAAGGTCGTCATCAACGGTGTCCGGTTGAAGGATGGTCGACAGTTGATGTTCGATCGTGAAGGCATCAACATCAAAGGTTTGAAGCCGCTGGACGACAAAAAGGTGGAAGTCGAGTTGGAGGTTCCTGAGCAGACGCAGCCGGGCTTGTACCCCATGCGTTTGGTCACCGAGACCGGACTCAGTAACGTTCTGATGTTTGGTGTTGGCACGATGCCAATGGTCGAAGAGAAAGAGCCAAACAGCGAGTTTGCCACGCCGCAGGCAATTGCGAACAACGTCACGGTCGAAGGTGTGATTGCTCGCGAAGACGAAGACTACTTCGTGGTTGAGCTGAAACAGGGTGAACGGCTGACCGCCGAGCTAGAAGGTGTGCGAATCAAGAAGGGGCGCGCAAACCCATTCTTCGATCCCTACTTGGCAATTCTGAATGCGGATCGTTTCGAGCTGGCTACCAGTGACGATGCACCGTTGTTGCAACAAGACTGCTTGTGCTCGATCGAGGCGCCCGAGGATGGCAAGTACATCGTTCTGGTTCGTGACAGTTCCTTCGGCGGCGCTAACGATCAGTATCGGCTTCACGTCGGGTCTTATCCGCGTGCGATCGCAGTCATTCCCGCCGGAGGACCTCCAGGAGAAATCGTTGACATGACGTTTGTGTCGGTCAGCGGTGATGCTTGGATCGAAAAGGTTCAAATGCCCAGTGAAGCTTCGGACGCCTTCCCGTTGGTGATGTCCAACTCGCAAGGCGTGAGTCCATCGCCGAACTTTATCCGCGTTCAGCCGATGCCCAACTTCATCGAGCAAGAGCCCAACAACTCTTTCAAAGAGTCCTCTGCTGGGCAATTACCAGGTGCTTTTTGTGGCATCTTGTCGGAACCCGGTGACAATGACTACTTCAGCTTTGAGGCCAAGAAAGGCCAAACCGCTCAAATCAAACTCTACGCACGAAAAGTGCTTCGTTCGGAACTTGATGGCGTGATCAATCTCTACAACGCCAAGGGTAGTCGCGTGGGTGGCAACGACGACACGCGTGGTCCTGACAGCTTCTTGGAATACAAGATTCCAGCAGACGGACCCTACCACGTGCGCATCGGAGATCATCTCGGTAACGGCGGTCCTGGCTACGCTTATCGAATCGAAGTCAAGCTCGTTCAGCCGGAGTTGACGCTCACGCTGCCAGATCGCCGACGATACGAGGCGACTCAAATCAATGTTCCGCAGGGCAACCGATCAGCCGTGATGATCAACGCAACTCGCAGGCGGATTGGCGGGGCGATCGACATCAGCGGTTTGAATCTTCCCGAAGGCGTTACGGTTACTCCGATTCAAATGCCGTCCAATCGCACGACGGTACCACTGCTGTTATCGGCCACAGCAGATGCCAAGATGGACGCAAAGCTAGTCAACTTCGTTGGCAAGATTGCTGACAACCCAATCGAGGGTGCCTTTACTCAGCGGCATCAGATGTTGATTGGACTGAACAACAATGTGGTCTACGACTACAACGCAGATCGCGCAGCTGTTTCGGTAACGAAGGCTCAGCCCTGTACGATTGAAATCGTACAGCCGCAGGTTCCAATCGTTCGCAACGGATCGATGGAGTTGGTGGTCAAAGTGGATCGCGGTGGCTTCGAGGGCGATTTGCCAATCCGTATGCTCTACAACCCACCGGGCATTGGCTCGAGCGGGAGCATCAAGATTCCCAAGGGCAAGAGCGAAGCGAAGATTCCATTGACTGCCAACGGATCAGCCGCGATCGGGACTTGGCCATTGATTGCCTACGCAACGATCGCTGGCGTTGAGATCGCTACCGAACCTTCCAACTTGGAAATCGCAGATAAGGTTTTCAACTTTACCTTTCCGAAAACCTCGACGGAGCTTGGGGCAGAGGCTGACATCGTGGTCGACATCGAAGTCGCTCGCGAATTTGCCGGCACCTGCGAAGTGGAACTGGTCGGCATTCCTGCTGGCGTGGTTTGCGAGAACCCCAAGGCAGTCGTCAAGAAGGACACCGAACAAGTTTCGTTCACTGTCAAAATCGATCCCAAGGCTCGCGTCGGTCAGCACAAGACACTGGTGGCCCGCGCGACCATCACCGATCCAAAGGGGCTGATCAAGCAAACCCAGGGGACTGGGATTTTGCAAATCGACAAGCCCATTCCGGCTCCTGCTGCCAAGCCTGCAGCTAAGAAGGCAGCGCCGAAACCGGCGGTTGCCAAAGCACCTGCTCCCGTGAAAAAGAAGCCTCTCAGCCGACTCGAGCAGCTTCGACTAGAAAAGCAAAACAAGTGATTTTCAGAACCAAGAAAGCTATTTTTAGCGACTCAACTGGAAAGCCCCAAGGTATCAACATGATGCGTCTGTCCTTGACTCTATCTGCTGTGCTGCTGGCAGCCACATTGGCCGTTGCCGCCGAGCCTATTCCAGCGGCTCCGCGGGCAACCTCAGGTGCTCCGCGGCCTGCTGTGAATTTGTCGGTCTATCCCCTGCAAATTCAGTTGGACACCGCTCGCGACTATCAGTCGGTGTTGGCGGTGGTACGGCGATCCGACGATGTCACCCTGGACGTGACCGACGATGCGACTTGGAAGCTAGCTGACGAAAAGTTCGCCAAGCTTAGTGGTAACAAGGTCGTGCCCGTTGCTGACGGTCAGACCGAGTTGATCTGCAATTTCGACAACGCCGAGATTCGAATTCCTGTGAAGGTGACTCGCAGCGCTGAAAAACTACCGATCAGTTTCGAGAAAGACATTGTCCCGATCATGACACGCAGTGGTTGCAACACTGGCAGTTGCCATGGTGCTGCCCGCGGGAAAGACGGCTTCATGATCAGCCTGTTCGGATATGACCCGGTTGGCGACTACAAACGCATCACGCGAGAGATCGGAATGCGTCGTATCAACTTGGCCATCCCCGAAGACAGCTTGTTTTTGACCAAGTCGACTGGCAAAGTCACGCATACTGGTGGCAAGCTGTTTGAAGAGAACAGCGTCTACTACAACACGATTTTGGAATGGTTGCAGGCAGGAGCACCCGCCGATCCAACCCCGCCACCAAAAGTTGCGAATTTGGAAGTCTTCCCGGCTCAGTCTGTGATCGAAGGTGAGGGAAGCAAGCAACGCTTTATCGCAGTGGCGACTTATACGGATGGCAACACTCGTGACGTCACCAACCTGTCGGCGTTCATGACCAACAACGAGACCACCGCGGCAGTTGACAAGGATGGCAATGTTACAGCTGGCGCACGCGGCGAAGCCTTTATCATGGCTCGTTTTGAGACCAAGACCGAGGGACGCCAGACTTTGGTGTTGCCGAAGAACTTGAAGTACACCGCACCAAAAATCGATGGCAACTACATCGACCAGTTGGTTGGTAAGAAACTAAACCAGCTGCGGATTCTCCCCAGTGAGCTCTGCACCGACGAAGAGTTTTTGCGACGGATCACGATCGATATCACTGGCCAACTTCCGACCGAGGAAGAGTACACTCAGTTCGTCAACGATGTCGGCGCAGATAAACGTGCTCGACTGATCGACCGTTTGCTGGAACGGAAAGAGTTCAGCGAAATCTGGGCGATGAAGTTTGCGCAGCTGCTGATGATCAAGAGTACGAATCAGGTCAGCGTCAAATCCGCTTTTCTGTACAACCAGTGGTTGACGGAGAACTTCGCCAAGAACGTGCCGATTGATGAGATGGTGCGGGAGCTGTTCGGTGCTACTGGTGGTACTTTCAGCAGTCCAGCAACGAACTACTACCAGATTGAAACGGATGTTCTTAAGCGGGCCGAGAATGCCGCCCAGGTCTTCATGGGAATTCGCACGCAGTGTGCCCAGTGCCACAACCATCCGCTGGATCGTTGGACCATGGATGACTATTACGGCTTCGCAGCATTCTTCTGCCAAACGGCGACGAAGACTGGTGAAGACTATCGCGAGAAAATTATCTACGACCGAAGATCGGGCGAGGTCAAGCATAAGGTCACGAATAAGAACATGATTCCGAAGTTCCTTGGCGGCGAAAATGCTGACACCAAGGGTAAGGATCGTCGTGTGGTGATGGCCGAATGGTTGACCAGTCCAGAGAATCCATACTTCAGCACGAGCATTGCTAACCGAGTCTGGGCCCACTTCATGGGCGTCGGAATTGTTGAACCCGTCGATGACATTCGTGTCAGCAATCCAGCGACCAACCCCGAGCTATTCCAGACTTTGGGTGGCAAATTGTCGGAGTACAAGTTCGACTTCCGTCAGTTGGTTCGTGACATTTGTAATAGCAAGGCCTATCAGCGAAGTGCGACACCAAACGAAAGCAATCAATCGGATACTCGCAACTACGCCTACTCCACTGTTCGACGGATTCCCGCAGAGATGTTGCTGGACTGCGTCAGCCAAGTTACTGGCACCAAAGAGAAGTTTCGCGGTTTGCCGCTCGGTGCACGGGCCGTGCAGATCGCCGACGGCAAGACCAGCACTTACTTCTTAGATACGTTCGGACGATCAGGGCGGGCAACGGTTTGTGACTGCGAGGCGACGACGGATCCATCACTGTCGCAGGCATTGCACTTGCTCAATGGAAGTTCGACGAGCGGAAAAATCACGAAGGGAAAGGTTGTCGCTGAATTGTTGAAAGACAACGCGACGCCAGAACAGGCACTCGACCGGTTGTACGTTCGTTGCTTGTCACGGTATCCGACCGAAGCAGAACGCAAAGAACTGCTTGATTCGGTAGCCAAAGCACCAAAACCTCAAGAAGGTTTAGAAGACGTGTTCTGGGCGATTTTGAATAGCCGAGAATTCGTGTTCAACCACTAGACGACTGCGCGGGGGATTTCGTTGGCGACGATGTCGGCAACGAGCAACATATAGTGAATCATTGACCAATCCCATTGTTGGGTGCGGTTGATGGTGAATCCATGACGAAACGCAGTACGCGAGCCAATTCACCGTTGGCCGATTCCTCTAACTCGACAGGTGTCACTTTCAACGTTTGCAGGATGTGTAGCGCAACATGACTACATATTTTGCTTCGACGAAGGTGGTGCCGTCCAAAGAACCAAAATGATGTTTCGAGCATTCTTGACCCTTGGATTGTTGATTGGTAGTTCGACTCTCTTGCTCGCTGAGCAGAGCACCGAGGCGACTCCGAAGATCAATTTCACAGACCATGTTCTGCCGATCTTTCGCCAGCACTGCCTGAAGTGCCACAACGCAAATGATGCCGAGGCCGGTCTCGCGATCGACAGCTATGGCGCTGTGATGGAAGGCGGTGGAAGCGGGGATGCAGTTTCCGTGGGCGATGCGTCGGCAAGTCGTTTGTACTTGGTGATGACGCATGCGGAAGAGCCCACCATGCCGCCGAACCAGGATCCGCTACCGAAAGAGAAACTGGAGATCATCCGTCAGTGGATCGACGGTGGTCTGCTAGAGAACAGCGGCAGCAAAGCGAAGAAACGCAAAGGGCCATCGCTTTCTTTTGCTGCAATGGATGCCAGCGGCAAGCCTGCCGAGATCACCATGCCCGAGAGCGTTTGGCGGGTGCCAGTGGTTGTCTCGAAACGAGCCGCTGCCGCTTCGGCCGTTGCGACGAGTCCGTGGGCGCCGTTGGTTGCGATCGCTGGTCAGAAACAAGTCACGCTTTACAACACTGATACTGCCGAGTTGGCTGGGATCATTCCTTTTCCCGAGGGTATCCCGCAGGTCCTTCAATTTAGTCTTGATGGAGCCTATTTGTTGGTCGCCGGCGGCACCCATGCTTCACAAGGAGTCGCGTCGCTATATGACGTCAAGACAGGCGACCGTCTGATTCGAGTCGGAGATGAGCTGGACACCGTGTTTGGTGCGGATATCAATCCCGAACTCTCCAATATCGCGATGGGTGGGCCGCAGCGTCTGATTCGAATTTTCGATACCGCGTCGGGCGAGCCCGTGCACGAACTGAAGAAGCACACCGACTGGGTTTATTGCGTCGACTACAGCCCCGATGGTGTGCTCGTTGCTTCAGGCGATCGCAGTGGCGGCCTGCATGTTTGGGAGGCGGAAACAGGGCGTCTGTATTTGGACTTGGTTGGGCACAAGGCTGCGATTCGAGGTCTTTCGTGGCGAGCTGACTCAAATGTTTTGGTCAGTGCCAGCGAAGACGGCACGGTCAAATTGTGGGAGATGAACGCGGGCAAGCAATTGAAGAGTTTCAACGCTCATGGTGGTGGCGCGACCGGCGTCATGATGGCCAAAGATGGTCGCATCGTGACGAGCGGGAAAGATAAAACCGTCAAGCTCTGGAAAGCCGATGGTGGTGCGATCGCCACGATGCCTGGCTTTGCCGAGCCGGCCTTGGAAGCCGCGATCACTCACGACGGAAAGAAGCTGATTGGTGGTGACTGGACGGGACGCACCGTGATGTGGACGATCGCCGATCCGAAACAGGCTCACGAACTCGCTGCCAATCCTCCTCAGTTGGAGACGCAACAAGCGACTCTTGCCAGCCGCGTTACCGAACTTGAGAAAGTCCTCGCTGCGTCAAACGCAAATCAGGTCAATCAGTTGAAGTCCGTTCAGTCATCGAAGGCAGCTCATGACGGATTGGTTACGAAACTGGCTCAGACTCAATCGGCCTTGACGAAAGCCACGTCCGACAAAGCAGCAGCAGATCAACTGCTAGTACAGCTCAAGGCTCAGCTGATAGCTGAACAAAACAAGCTCAAAGGAGTTGTTGCCCGAGTGGCTGCGCTGGACAAGCAGATCAAGGATGCCGCCGCTCAACTGCCCGGGCAGCAGAAGCTGTCAGCCGACGCGACAACGCGACGTGACGCGGCAAACAAAGCCAAAGCGGAGACAGCAGCAGGGTTGGCAAAGAACTTGGCTGACCAACAGAAGTTGAAAACCGATGCGCTGGCTTCTCTTTCGTCCATTGCAGCTCGTGAGTTGGACGTGACGACCAAGCAGCAAGTCGCCGCCACTGCTGAAGCGAAAGCAGAAGTCGATCGCAAAGCCGCCGAGTCCAACGTGAGTCAGCTCAATCAGCAGATTGCGAAGGCGACCGAAACCATCCAGCAATTGAAAGCTCAAATGGCAGCGGCCAAAGCGGCGCTCCCCAAGGCCGTGTCCGTGATCGCTGCCTTGCCAGCCAAGATAGACTCATCCAAGAAACTGGCGGATGCGAAAGTGGTTGAGGTTGCGGGCCTGCAAAAGCAATTGGCTGAAACCAAAGAAGAGGCAAAAAAGAAAACGCTTGGTGAGAGCTTGGTGAACGTCCAGGCTGAGTTGACTGCCGCGCAGGCGAAACTGGCGGAAGACCAAAAGCAGCTTAGCGATGCGAAGGCAGCAAAGCTGGCTCATGAGAAACGAATCATCGAGGTGCCGGGCCAGATCGCAGCAGCAACCAATCAGCAGAAAGGGCTGACGGCCAAGCGCGACGGACTTCAGCAGCAGATGAAGCAGCATCTGGCGTCCCGCGACACGGCGGCCAAAGCGAAAACTGCTCAAACGCAGATGCTGACGCAAATTGCAGCAGAGATTTCCGCCGCAACCAAAATGAAAATGGATGCGGCGAATCGAATCGCTGGTCTGGTCAAGCAGGCGAGTGATCTTTCAAAACGTCAGAACGAGCTGGCTGCCAATGCTGCACGCGAAGAAGCGGCACGTGTGGCTGCGACGGCAAAGATCGCGGAATTGACGAAGGTCATGAACGGCGCGAAGTCGATGTTGGACGCGGCCAAAGCGAAGCAGCAGGCAGTTACGAAGCTGGTTGCCGACTTGACCGGTCGGGTGAAGGCTCAGCCTGCGGTTGTGGCGAAGTTGGCCGCTCAAGTCAAACAGCATACCGCGACAATTCCTAATTTGGAAAAGCAGCTCGCTGGTATGAAGACCAAGCTGGATGCCAGCGCAGCGGCGTTGGCCAAGGCGAAGACAGAAGTGCAATCTTCGATGGGCACACTCAGTACCGCCAAGGCGAAACTGCAAGGTATTCAAACCGAGTTGGTTGCCTTCAAGTCACGTGCGCAGAAGTTGGCGGCGGAACTCGCAGCGAAGCAGTCCGTGGCTGATGAGAAGCGAAAAGCGGTCACGCCGATTGCGACCGAAGCCGAGAAGTTGGCTGCAGCGATGGCGGCTCGCACAAAACAGATGACGGACTTGGCTGAGTCGATCAAAAAGTTGGAGACGCAAGTCGCAGCGATGCAGAAAGCTCAGGCTGTTGAGCAAGAATCGCTCAATGCAACTCAAGCGAAGCTGAATGAGTTGGAGACGGCAGCAGAGGCAGCGGAGTCTGAAGCCGAGTCTACCAAAGAGAAAGCAGAGTTCTTCAAGTCCGTCTACGGCGCTTGATTCTCGCTGGCTGTGGTTCGCGGAAGGAGCATGCAAGCGATCGCCCTGGCTGCGGTCAGAGGATTCCACAGCAAAATCAGTCGCTGTGTTGGTTTGCGATTCGGATCAGCTCGGCGCGCATCAACTGGGCAGCTTCGTCTACCGCGTCTTGGTCAATTTTGACCGAACGCACTTTTGGGTCCAAACTCATTCCCCTGCCGTAGTCCAGGTTGCGGCGGAGTTGGACGACGGCATTGTCGATGTGATCTTGCACGCTGCCCTCGGGGAAATAGATTCGGGTCAGTTCCCCCGCTGGCACAAACTTGGCCTGCCGAATGTTGAAATGGTAGTGTCCAAGGTCGGATCCAAAACAGTCAAACCGCATCACCTCGTCTCCTCGAATGTAGATCGAGGCACCGGGTCCAGGGCCAACAGGCTCGCTGACCCAATAGACTTCCATCGTCACGTGTTCCTGGATCGGATGAGTGACCAAGTCGTGAATGTAGGTTCGGCAGGAACGCAGGACATAGGGCTTGAGCGAGGCACGAAATCGCTGCCGCAGCTCGAAGAGGATGCTTGCCTGGTAGCGTTTGCGAAGCCAGTCCACTTGGGTGGCCCTTTGTTGGAAGTGCGATGCAAAAGTCGCTCAGTTTAGTCACTCGCCGCAGAATCAACGTGGCCAGTTGTAGCGATTATCCGTGATTTGGCCCAATCCGTCGGTCGAAGCAACGAAATCATTGGGGACGGTGCTCCTTTTGCTTTTGTGGATTGCGGAGTTTGCGTAGACTGTAGGGAGCAAGGAGTTCTGCGAAAAACCGCGTTCTTCTTGCGCTCCGGGTCCCCTTTCTTGGCCAAATTTGGGGGGCTTGAGGGGCACACCTCCAACGTTCCGTTGGACACAAATTCGACAAGCCTGACGAATGCGATTCTCATCTTCTCATCGCTACTCTGCTTTCGCAGCGCGGACCACTTCGCGCCTCGTCGATGCGTGCATGGACATCCGCTGGATGGTTGTGATGGCTCTGTTTTGGATTGTCTCGGCGACCAGCGCTCAACCGCCCGGCACGCCGCCACCGAAAGAACTGTTGGATCAGAGCGAGGAGCTCGATCTTGAGGGCCTTCCCCAGCGTGTCTTCATGTTTTTAAGCGAGTCAGGCCAGCCAGTGATGATGCCTGGAATGAGCTGGGAACGTCTGGAGCAATTGATGGATTTGGAGGCAGGCATGGATGCAGCGCGGCAGCCTTACACCTACCAGTCACTTGAGATCATTGGAGCGACCGATGAGGAACGCGCCGAGTTGAAGATCGACCTTCGAATGACGATCGAGCCGACCGAAGGCCGCTGGGTTTCGATACCGCTTCGAATGAAAAACTTTCATCGTTTGGCCCCACCCGATATCAGTGGAGTCGACGACTACAACATGACTTTGGCGCCCGATGGATCGGGATACCTTTTGCGAGTTCTGTCAGATCAGCGTAACGACATCACCATGCGGATGGGCGTCAGTGCGCGGGTTGAGTCCAGTTCGGCTGCACAGCAACTTGAGTTTCGGCTTCCCAACGTGCCCACCAAGGTCAGCTTGGTCACCGACGCCGAAGACGTGATGGGAGAAGTCGTTGGTCGTGGTGATGAAGTTCCAGCTCCGCCCGAGGCAGTTCCCGGTGGACGAACAAAATTTGCGATTGAGAGTAGCGGTGGCACCTTCTCCTTGAGATGGGGAAAGTTCGCCAGGGCCGCGGAGAACCTTCCGCTATTTGAAGTCGATAGCCGGATCATGATGCAGTGGGATTCGCCCGAAGACGCACCCATTGTGTCGGTGAGGATGGGGATTCGAAACGTCCGAGGTTCCATCGATTCTTTCCCTTTGCGTTTGCCCAAGCAAGCCCGTGTTTTGGATGACCCACCGCGGATTGGAGCGAGCGGACCGCCAATCAAATGGGGAAAGACGACAACCGACAGTGAGGGCGAGATTCGGGAGGTGATCATTCCCGAAGAAGAGCGACTCGAGCGACTCGAATTGAATTTCGACATGCAATTGGCAAATGACACTGCCACCTCAAGTTCACCACTCCGATTCCGAATTCCAAGCGTTGTCGGGGCACTCGCGCAGCGTGGAGAAATCGAAATCAGCACGGGAGGTGATTATCGATTGCGTTGGCGGACTGTTCCTTGGATCGATAGTGAACTCGGCGAGTCACGCGATGACTCGTCGGGGCGTCTGTACCGTTTTCGATTCGACCGAGCGTCTTCTGAACTGCCGCTTTGGTTGGGAGAGAAGGAGCGACAGCTAAGAGTTGTTAGTAACTCGACACTGACTTTGGAAAAGTCGATTGCTCGTCTGGAAATGGAGATTCAGATCAATGGCCAGATTTCAGATGGCCGACTGCAGTTTGATGATGCTTCCTGGAGGTTGATGGAAGACATCGAGACTGGCGAGGCTCTAGAGCCGATCTTTACCGAAGAAGGATCGGTTGTTGAGTTCAACGCGACAGGTCGTGAAGACACTCGCCCGATTCGAATTCGCGCCGAGTATCCGATTATCTCCGAGGATGGGCCAGTCCAAATCGCTCTGCCCCGTGTCGTGGAAGCTCAGGAGATGGCATTGGTGCAGAGCGCATCGGTCGACATTGTCAATCGCGGCCGAACGATGTTGGTGGTAGACCTGGAGGCGTCTGAGGGTCTCAGTCGCCAAGTTTCAGCCATCGGTGATTCAAAAAACGGCGGCCACACCGATAGCTTCCGAATCATTTCACAGGATTCGCCAGCCGTGATTGTTGGCGCGATCGTTGATCAACTCCCTCGCATCACATTGGCGAGTGATTCGACCATTGAAGTCAACGGCCAGCAACTTCGCACGACAGTCGACTGGGTGCTCTCATCGGGATTGGATCTTGAAGGTCGCTTGCCGGTACGGATTCCGCCGATTGTCCTGCCCACCGCAGCGGCGCTGTCAGGTCCCGTGCTCACCACTGACAGCCTCGGTGTGAATTCGGTTGATGATCCTGCCGAGCTTCGATTCGACGGCCAGCCCAGCCAGCAGGTCACCAAATGGAATGTGACGGTCAACGATCAAACAGCGCGTTTGGAACCAATCGGTGATCGCTTCCAGTTGATCTCACCGAGTTTGGCCAGCGGTACGATGTCGATTCGATGGACCTACGACCAGGACCTTCCATCGGTGACCGACGGTTCGTTTCAGACAGTATCGCTTCCTCGACCTGACATTGCGGATGTCACGATCCAGGGCGCCATCATGAAGGTGTCGTTGCGTGGGAACCAGCAAGTGGATTTGGTGGCGGCGGACTCGCCAATGACAAATGAACTGCAGTTCGATCGCTTGCCGCGTGATCCGATTCGATTGAAGCTGCAATCAAAACTGACGCAAAGGGATGAACTAACGATTCGTGAAATCGTGCTTCGAACCGCAGTGGGTCAGAGTGTTCGAAACGAACAAGTGATTGCGAAAATTCATGGAGGCGACGAGTTTCGTGTTGGATTGCCGAGCACAGCGCGAGAAGTCTCCGTCGAAGCCTACATCGACAATCAATCGAGGCCGGTTCGACGGGAAGGCAATATGCTTACGCTGAACTTGCCGGGCGATCAGTCAACTCATGTCGTGGATTTGCGTGTTTGGATTGCGACTTCTACCTCGTCTTCGCTTGCCTTTGTGCAACCAACGCTAAAGTTGCCAGTCGACGCCGGACGCGTTTTTTGGCAAATCGTTACGCCATTGGATGGTCATGTTGTTTGGGCCTCGCCGACACTCGGACGCTCGATGAGCTGGCGATTTGACGATTGGCAACTCTATCGTGATTCCACTCACACCGATCGAGACTTGACGATGATGGCTGGTTCGGCACCGAACCCGCTGCCTCCCGGGAATCGATATCTGTACGTTGGTTCGGATTTGCGTTCGTTCCGCGTGACCGTCGTTTCGCGTTTGGTGTTGTGGATGGCGATCGGTTCATTCGTTTTGCTGACGTCGCTGATGTTGACGCACTTCCCGCGGACGCGGCATCCGTTGACGGTCGTGATTGGAGCGGTTTTATTTGCTGGGTTGTTGGCAACAGCGCCGGACGCAGCGGTGTTGGCAGGGCAATTTGCGATCATTGGTCTGGTGTTGGTCATCGTGATGATTGCGATTCGTGCCTTGATCACACCAACGCGAACGGACCGGGTCTTTGATAACTCGCCGATCGCGACAGGATCTGCGCCCTCGACGCGAACGCTGAAAAAACGGGCGATAGCGGAACAACCGTCGATCCCGTCCACTCAAGCTCTGCCTCCCTCGACTCCATCGGAGGTAACACCGTGAGCAGTGTTTCATTTCCGAAGTCCTGCTTGGCTTTGGTGACCGTGGCGCTGCTAACGTTGTTCTGCTGGTCGTCTTCGACACTTGCAGATGATCCACCCGCGCAAGAAGAAGCGGAGGAAACATCGGAGGCCGCCGAAGGCACAGCCGATGCAGAGCGGGCCACGCTTCCTGTCGAAGCCGCGAAAGCACGTGCAAAACGGAAACTCCCTCCTGTGTTGCCCGATGGACGACCGTTGTTTCCGGTCATGCTGTATCAGTCTCAGTTGGGCGATCTGATTCCGAACACCTTCATGCCGGTTTCGATCGACCGATTATCGGAGGCAATCAAGCGGCTTTCCAGTCGCGCTACGGACGATCAGGCAAGCCGTTTGAAAGCCGCTGTCTATTTTGTGGAGATCGTGGACGGCATGTTGGTCAGTGAGCAAAGCACGATCGATATCGAGTCCAACATTGACTCGCAAGTGCGACGATCGTTGGGCAAAGTCAATCTCGCGATTGAGCCTCGGAACCGCAATTCGGTCTCGACACTCAATGAACTTCCTCGGCTGGAGTCGGAGCCTGACGGAAATCTGTTCGCGGTTTTCGAAGGAGGCTCGGACGTTGCCAAGCAGATTGAGTTTCGGTGGAGCCTGCGCGGCGAACTGACTGCCACAGGACGTGAGTTTCTGCTCAAACTTCCGCCGACTCCGCAGACACGAATCGTGATCGCAGCGCCACGACGAATGCAAATCGCGGCGGCACAGGGTGTCTTGCGGCGGCGTTCCGCTCCCCCGCCCGATGCTCCTGCGAAGAATCGGGAACTGCGATGGTATGAGATTGATGCCGGTGGCCTGGACAGTGTCCGAATTCAGACGCGATCAGCGAGTACGGATTTGGATTCATCGTCTGCGCCTGATCCGTTTGTCGTTCGGTTGTCCTCCACTCAATACAGAGCAGAGCCAAGCGGGCTGCAATGGACCAGCCGGATGGTCGTGCAAGTTCCTGCGAGTGGTCAGTTTCCAGAACTCGAAGTCTCCGGCACAACGCTGACAAGCATTCGCGTCAACGGTAACGCCGTGCCTTTCACAAGCAAATCGACCGGTGGGCGAGTGAGTTTGGTGCAGCTCTCCAACACTGCGCTGTACAACGACATTGAATCCTCGACCGTCAATGTTTCGGTAGGCGGTCATTCTAGTTGGGCGAGCCGAAGTGGTTGGTGCGATCTTCCGATGCCTGTCTGGAGAGGCGAGCGAGTTGTTTATGCATCCCCAACCGATGATGTCCAGCTGACCGTTCGTGACCTCGAGGTCATGGCATGGGAGCTACCAGTAGACTGGCGACAGTTTGCGGAGCAACGTGGCGACGATCAGCTGACGCTGACCGCCCGCGGGCCGTCCGTCGCGGTGCCACATCCACTGACCGTCGACAGTACGGAGGACCGTGAGCCAACAAGACGCGGGAAGTCGGGTGGAGCCTGGTCGCGGGTGCGTTTCGCAAATCCAAGCATGGCGACGGCTGCGGACACGATGCTGAAGATCGAGACGCAGGCGGGGGCGTTCAACGCAAAATCGCTGATCAAATTGACGGTGGATCCCACCAGAATCGAGCCACTTCGAATGCGCATTGAGCGTGGCTGGAGCCTGCAAACAATCACGTTTCTGCGATCGGGGCGGGTCATTGAGAACCCCAATGTGAACGCGAGCACACAGAACATCGTTCTTTGGCCAGAGGCGGAAGACGTTGACGGAACAGAGATCGTGATCGAAGTCGTCGGCACGAAGGAACGTCCTTCTGGTTTGTCGATCGCCCCCATGTGGTTCGCCAGAGTGCAGTCGTTGCGCGGGAATATGATTGTCGCAATCTTGCGTCCGAGCAATCTGAACTGGAGCGGAGAGGCTGCCCTGCAGTCTGACCGAATCAAATCCGATGAATTGAGCGAAAGCGAGATCGAGTACTTCGGATCCTTGGGACCCGAAGCGTTGTACTTTCGTCCGCAGGCCGGTCGTACTCCCGTGCTTTCTCTTCAGTCCCCCAACGTCTCGTTCAGCACGTCGGCCGATTTGCAGTTGCTTCGTGAAGGCGACGACGTCACCGAAACACTCTCCGTGGAAGTCGAGTCGCCCAGTCAAAGTCTGAGCCAATTGGTCGTTCAGACCGGTCCAGCCAACGGAAGACCGCCGTTCCTATGGTCGATCAGTACCGGTGACGCGATCGGACCCAAGGCGGACGCGCCGACGATCAGTTTGCCCAGCTCGGATGTTTCGGTCGGCGAGGGCGAAGACGAGGGGATCTATCGAATCGATCTCTCGAGCCAGAACCTGCGGGGCACGAAACTGATTGCCCGGCGACGCTATCCTGTGATGAAACGATTTGAAATCCGCTTGCCAACCGTGCCTGGTGCGGCTTCTCAGGACTCCGAAGTCCACGTTGGGCCAGGTCTGGTCGTCAAGAACAAGTCCCGTTCGGTTCAGTCTGTTTCCGCAGCACCGAGCGAAAAGCCAGCCGGAACACGTTTGCGATATGACGCAGTGGTCGGAGCCAGCATTGTCATTGAGCAATCCGATTCGAATCCTGATGTGACCATGGTTTGGCATGAACTGGTTCGAGTGATTGCTTCGAGTCGCGGTGCCGATCAGATCGAAGCCGAGTTCCATGTCTCGCCCGCTGGACCGATCACAATCGAGTATGAACCCGGTTTGAAATTGACTTCGGTCACCCGAGATAATGTGCCTGTCGATCTGATTGGAATCGAGCCCGGGCCGTTTGTTGTTCTGCAACCGAAGGCAGACACGGAAACGATTCGCGTCGTCTGGAATCGCAGCCAGTACAACACGGGCTGGATGCGTCGATGTCGAATCCCCCGTCTCAGGATCTCGGGAACCGTTCTTAAGTCAGAGTACCGCTTGGAGTCTGCGACCGATGCGTTCGCTCCAGCAGCCCTTCTGCGCAGCAATGAAGAACTCAACTCCGTCGAGATGCGCCCCAATGACAATGCAACGTTGATCAAGAGGAACATCGCGCTAGCGATCGGCTGGTTGTTTGCGATGAGTGTGTTCGCGATCAGTTGGCGCGCCGCCGAGTACGCACCCTTGGTGACGCTTGGTGCCGTGATTCTGTTGATAACCGTGCTTGTGCTTTGGTGGCCCTGGAAGTTGGCGGTGATTGGCTGGTTGCTTGTGCCAATCGTATCGGCGGCCATGTTGGCAACCTCTCGAGCTTGGGCTGAGCGTGGAAATGGTTCGGATTCGGACTGGAGTGAGGGAGCGAAACACACACCACCGACGCTGGACGATTTGTCGGCGGACTTTTCGTTAGAAAGCGTGGCACGACTGATGATCTGGATCTTGATCATCACGGTTGGGTGGATGTGCATGGACGCCAAGGCACAAGAAACCAGCAAACCCGTGAAGTCATCGATCGAGCAAGCCGCCTCCGTGTTGGTGCCAGTCGATGCGGATGGTGGCATAGCTGGCGAAACGGTATACGTCCCTCTGACAGTGCACAAACAATTGTTTCGCACATCCGAGGTCAGGGCCCCGCATGACGCTCGGTTTCAATCCGCCAATTACCGGGTCAAGATTGATCCGGCGGCACGTGGGCAGAGCCAGGTGAGCATCGAGGCCGAGTACTTGATCCACATCGAGGACGGTGATCGTTCGGTCAATCAAGTGCTTCTTCCGTTGTCTGCAAACGCCGTGCGATTGATCGAATTGCTTGGTGATGTCAATCGCATCGTGCCCAAGCAAGTCAAAGGACCAGACGGTGTGCTGGCGGATCTTCCACGCGGGAATGCGTTTCGACTTCGCGTGACTCTGTCGCCTTCGCCAGTCAAAACAGAAGCTTGGACCGCGTTTACTCTCGCGATACCGCCGGTGGGTTCGACTCACCTGACGGTCGAAACCGAGCAAAGCATGGATGCGATTCGAGTTGGAGACCAGGAAACGGGTCGCCTGCTGGAGGAAACCGATCTGCGTCGTTGGCAAACGAACCTGGGGCCTGTCGATCGACTGAGCGTGTCGTTTCGAACGCTTGTGGACGCGGATGCCGCGATGTCAGAGCCACTCAAGAGACGGTATTGGGTCAACGCCAGCAAGCGACAGGTGACGATTGATTGTGAAGTCGATCCGCCCTTCGAGATCACCAAGGGGGAGACGTTTCAGTTCGTGGTTCGTGACGACGAAATGCCGGCTTTGATTTCCAACAAGTGGAAACTCGAGCGTAGTGAGCTCTACAGCCCAACCCGTCGATTGATCACGATGCGTAGCATGATCGATGAGCCCGGTCCAATTCAGCTGCTTTGGACGCGTTCGCTATCTCAAAGCGACGTGATTGAAGGTGGCCGCGTGCAGATACCAGAAGTGATCGCGGCGGCTTTGGGGGAGAATGCAGCGCCATGGATTGCTTTAAGCAGCGACGTGGATCTAGAGTTTGCGCCGCTGATCAATGCGAACGCCGAACCGTTGTCGGTCGATCATTTCTTGCCAGCTTGGGTCGGCTACCGTGGGCTGATCGATCGTGCTCATGTTGCGTTAGATCAAATTCCCACGTTGTTCTTAAGAACCAAGTCCCTCGATCCGCTCACCCTCAGTACCGAGGCGCATCACTTGCACGTGATGCCAGATCAGTTAGAGCTTCGCTATAGCGCTTCGTTTCTTCCCAAGGATCACGACATCCAAAGGTTGACGCTTCGCATGCCTCGCAACGTTGAATTGATTCGTTTGATGGCAAACGGGCAACCACTGACGGGACAGCCCATTCGTTCCAACGGTCAGTTCAATGACGTTCTGCTGGGGAGCTTCGATGATCTCGATGCCGTTACGGTGGAAGCGATCGGCGTTCTAGCAGTGCCATCCAATCAGCAGTTTACGCTGCCTGTCTTTCAAATTGCTCCATTGGGGCCTGGGCCTGGATCGTACACGCTTTCGCGAGATCGATCGGCCAAGGTTCGTGTGAAGCGACCGCCCACCCAAGCGGACCTCGAACGGCCGTTGGTCGTGTCCGACTCGCTTCTGCAGGGTCGTATTCCTATGGCTCAGTGGGACTTTGAAAGGACGGCTCGACGCGATGAGTCTCTGGATGCAGTCTATGAGGTGACGTCGCCGGCAGGAGCTTCACAGCCCGCAAAGTTTGATTGCCGGCAATTGATCGCGCTGGCGCGTCAGGATCAGCAATGGACGATGGAAACGCTGATCAAGTTTCGTTCGGGGAAGATTCCAGATTTCGTTGACGTCGAAGTCCCCACCCGATGGTGCGATTCCTTAGAAGTCAGTCCCGCGGTCGCTACGTCGCGTCAGCCGGCGACCGATCCGATCTTTCAGATTTTACGAATTCACTGTGATTCGCAATTGATGCGGCAACAAGTGCTATCCATTCAGGGGAAGTTGAATCAGGAAGAGACAGGGCGAATCAATGTCCCGGCGATCCGAGTTCTGGGCCCCGGTTCAAGGCAGGTTCACATCAGTGTGCCGAACCAAATGGAAGATGCGCCGATTCAGTGGCGGACCACTACACGGATCACAAACCCCGAAGCTGCTCGTCGAATCTGGAGCGATACGCCCTATTTGGAAGATCGTTCCATCTATCTAGCAACCAGCCCCTCTTGGTCGGTGGATTTGGCACCGCTTCGCGAGTTGGAGTCCGACGCGTTTTGTATCGAGAGCGATAGCCAAATTTTTGCTCAAAGTGACGGTGTTCTGGTCGCCTGCCACTGGGACATCCTGCCAGGCAGCCTCGACTCGATCGATGTACGTTTGCCAACCGGTGCCGAATGTTTGGGCGCTTGGAGCGCAGGGCGGGCCGTGTTGCCTGAGGTCGTTGAGCAGTCGAACGCGAGCAACGCGACTGATCAGCCGGATGTAGAGAACATCGTCCGCATACCGCTATCACTCAGTCGCTTAGCGCAGCCCATTGAAGTTCTCGTTCGCGTACCCGCTGCTGCTGCGAAACGCGCGAAGTATTTACCGGAGCTGATCAGAGTCTCAATTGCAAGCCATTGGCTGACGAAGTACGTGCCTGCTGAAAGCTCCTCGGAGGGCGTTCAAGACCCGAATCGTTTCCTCAGCTTGGCCAGGTCGATTGTGGAGGCGGTGGAGGCGGATGCCAAAGTGCCAGAGCGACCACGTGATGAAGTTGTTGCTTGGCTGCGACTGTGGATCGCGAGATACCAATTGGTTGCCAGTTCCGCCTCGCATGTCGTCGACTTCACAACGCAACGGGTCGTCTTTGCCGACAACGCCACGGATCTCGCTCAGAAGCCAGCCCATCTGGTGTGGCAGGATTTTGATGCGCGTTTGGGGCGGCTGGCGCGGCGTTACTTCTCTGCGGAAGAGATCGCTGCGGGCATCGAGGCTCCTAACGTGTTTCAATTTGGCGTGGCAAACTTTGAGGGGTATGCCGTCGATCAAGTGACCAAGTTGACTGCTGGGAACCGTCCTCGGGCTATTCAACCCATGTCATCCAACGATTTGGGTTTGAGAAATCTGATTGTCAATCTTCTGACGGTGGTTCTCGTCTCGGGGATCTTGATGTGCCTCCGGCCGTTCTATCGCTACGCCAAACCGATCGCAGCTCATCCAGCTTTCTGGGTTGGTTTGATGGGAGTTTTTGGATTGGTGGTGGCCCCTGTCCCCGTTGCTGCGGCATTGATCCTGGTGGCTGTCTCTCTCCCTGTCTTTCCAAAACGCCCCAGTGACGGTCGCGCCAGTTCGTAGCGGATCTGGGATCTGTACTGGCTGGACTGAAATGCCATCCCCGCCGTGCTAGAATCGATGGCTTCCCGGGCCTCGTGGATTCCAAAAAATCGATTGGTAATGATGATTCGATCCAACCGAGCGTGCATTCTTCTGTGGGTAGTGATTTCACTGGCGACGGAGGCTTCGCTCGCGCAAACAAACGCCGAGCACAGTGTGTCGGAGTCTCATGCTGCGCTCCAGGTTAGGGCTGGCTACGTTGTCGAACCCGTGGCATCGGAGCCGCTTGTGATCGATCCAGTCTCGGCGAGATTGGATCATCAAGGACGTTTGTGGGTCGTGGAAATGCCCGATTATCCACTTGGTCCACCTGAAGGACATGAGCCTTCCGGGCGAATCAAGATTCTTCGCGACACGGACGCGGATGGACGCTTCGATCAAGCCACCCTGTTCGCTGACAAGCTTGTGTTCGCGACCGGCGTTCAGCCGTATCGAGACGGCGCGTTCGTTACCCTCGCTGGACAGATCGTGTTCATGCAGGACCGAGACGGCGACGGCGTGGCTGACGAAACCAAGGTCCTGTTTGAGGGGTTCGCGGAACAGAACCAACAGCTCCGTGCCAATCATCCCACGCTGGGGCCTGATGGCATGATCTATGTTGCCGGCGGACTACGAGGCGGCACGATTCAATCGATGGATGATCGGTTTCCGCGTCGCGAATCACCTGTCGATCTTCGTGACAAAGATTTTCGCTTTGACCCTGAAGGCACCGTCTGGGAATCCATCGCCGGCAAGAGCCAGTTCGGCGTCACCATCGACGATTTTGGTCGCCGTTTTGGGTGCAGTAATCGTAATCCGGCCATGATGACACCGCTTGCCTTGGAAGCCATCGATCGGGACCCGTTGCTCGCTGCCCGCGATGCGATTCACGATGTTGGGCTAGCAGCGGAGAAATCAAAGATCGTGTCGATCGCACAGGCTTGGACAACGAGCAATCTCCATAGCGGTCAGTTCAGTGCCGCTTGCGGTGTCTTCGCACCTGGTATCGAAGATGCACAGGGGGAGTGGTTGTTGGCCTGCGAACCGACGGCGTACTTGGTTCAGCGGCAACGTTTACAGCCCAGTGGTAGCGTTTGGCGATCCGATCGAGAAGCCGATGAGACGGAGTTTTTAGCCTCGCGTGATAGCTGGTTTCGCGCAGTGGATGCGACAGCTGGTCCCGGTCGAGCGGTTTACATCGTGGACATGGCTCGCGCTGTGATTGAGCATCCGGACTTCATGCCGACCGAGTTGAAAACACGACCCGACCTGCGTTTAGGGAATGAACTCGGGCGAATCTGGCGTGTCCAAGATGCTGGCGAGAACGCGAACCTCGAGTCGCTCCGCTCCGCCGACCAGGCCATCCAATGGCTTCGCACCGATTCGCCTTGGAAACGTCAGATGGCGTCGCAATACTTCATGGAAAATTTGGGTGGCGCGTCACAATTGAAGGGACTTGTCTTGAGCGATCAAGAATCGCCTCGCGCCCGCGCTCGAGCAGGGTTTCTTTTGCAGCGTGAAGGCAAGCTGGGCGACGAGGAGCTTCGCGTCTTGCTACGAGCATCGGAGCCACGGCTACGCTCTTTGGCTGTCCAGTGGGCCAGAGGTCGCGCTGCATTGTTCGATCTCGTGATGTCATTGGCCGAAGACAGCAACCCGATGGTGCTTCGTCATGTCGCAGTTGTGGCGGGCAGCGGAATCGATCAGACAACTGCGAGGATCCAATCCCTGGCTACGATCGCTGCTGTGGATGATCATTGGACCCGACAAACGGTTGCCAGCGTTCCGCTGGAGTTGGTGCCGCAACTTGCCTCGCAGTTAGCAGTTGCAAAGTCGGTCGACACCGAGCTGTTGAGCCACCTGACGCTGCGCTGGGCAATTTCTGACTCGAAATCAGCCGCCTCGGTCATCACGGCCTTTTCCGCCAGCCGCGAGCAGCGTTCGATTGCATCCGATCGCGTTCGCTTGCTGGAGGCTTGGATCGCTGGGGTTCGCAAAGCAAGGAATTCGATCGTTGGCTCCATCAACGAGCTGCCAACTGATTTGCGTGATGCACTGCAAAGGGAATTCACGATAGCGATTGAGACATCCACCGAAGAATCAGCCACGGGTTCGTTGCGCGCGAAGTGCCTTCAGCTTTCCTCGGACATTGGTCAGCTGCCCAAAGACCTTCGCAAGCTCGTTGCGGACAACTCGCCTCCAGAGGTGCGTATTGCCGCGATTCCAATTCTGTTGCGGCGCGACAATGCTTGGACGCATGATTTCCTCACCGAGAACCTGACTGGTTTGACAATTCAGCTGCGCAGTGCTGCGATCACCGCCTGTAGCCGCAATGTGGATGACGCCAAATGGCTCTTGACCAGCATTGCCGATGGGGTGTTCCCGAAAACGATCGTCGATCCGGCTACTGCAAAGCGGCTTCGGCAGCACTCTGATCCAGTCGTGCAGTCAGCTGCCAATGAATTGTTCCGATCGGATCCGAATCGTGCCAAGGTGATCGCGAGCTATCTTGAGTCAGCAAATCAGTTGGGTGATCCAGCAATCGGCAAACAGCTCTTTACCGAGCATTGCTCTGCCTGTCATCGTATCGATGGCATGGGAACCAATGTCGGTCCTGATATCAGTGACACGAGGTCCAAGACTTCTGAGGCGCTGCTGACTTCGATTCTCGATCCCAATGCAGCGATTGATTCATCGTTCATTCAGTACAACGTGCTGACCTTGGACGGGCGAATCGTGGACGGGCTTTTGATCGACGAAACTTCCGAAGCAATCACCTTGCAGCAGAAAGGTGGGAAGCGAATCGCTGTTGCAAGAGAAGAAATTGACACGCTGCAGGCTCCCGGCGTTTCATTGATGCCAGAGGGTTTCGAGCAGGCAATCAAGCCTGAAGCCATGTCCCATTTGCTGTCCTACTTGAAGAACTGGCGATATATGAAAACTGCCATTCCAGGCACGCTCTCGCAGTCGAACTGAGGTTTGCGTCGACTTCCAATCCTCCAATGGCGATTTTGCCAGCCAAGTTCTATGATGGGAGCGACCTAGCCTTTTTCCGCACTTTGGCGAACGTAGTGAATCAAATGTTTCGGCTTCCGTTGATTGCTTTTCTGTTTCTAATCTCTATCAGCATCTTTGCTGACGATCCACCGGCGAAGAAGCCTCCCGCGAAGGCAGGCCAAGCGAAACCCGCTCAACCGAAAGATGATCCAGATAATGAACCGGCGGGGCAGTTGCCAGCGTTTGAGCTCGATGAAGAAGTCGAAGACGTGCTGGTCCCACTTTTCTCATCGATCGTGAAAGCACAAGTGTCTCGGGCAACGGTGGAAATGTTGGCCGATTCGCTGCTGTCGGGAACCGTCGTGGAGAGCAAAAAATCGACTTACCAGATCGCGTCGTCGGTTGATCCTGATAAGTTCACGATCTATTTGAAGGAACCGGAGCAACGCACGCGAATCTACAACGACGGGGAGTCGATGGCTGTGGCGCTGGCGCCGAATGCTTTCTTTCGGATCGCGGATCCGATCGGAACCCAAGAGGCGGCTACGAATCTTCCAGTGCCGATGGGACCCTACCCTGAGCCCTTGCTCGCGCTGACACTTGCCGGCGTTGATCCGCAAATATCCCTGATCAGCGGCATGAAATCGCTCGAGATCGTTGATCGTAAGAAGTTCGGTGGAAAAGTCGAAGCAGTTCATTTGCGTGGTGTTCAAGCGGATGCCGTCAGCTGGGACTTATGGATTTCAGAAGAGAAGCAACCCAAGCCGCTACGACTCCTGATCGACATGACGCCAATGTTGATTGCCTCGGACCAGGTAAACGTACCAGAGGGGTTTTCCTATCAAGTTCGGTTTGACTTTCTCTCATGGCGAGTGAGCGGTGAAGTCGAAGACAGTTTGTTCGTCTACAAACCCGCCAAAGATGCGAAGGAGTTCAAGTCACTGGAAGACTACTATGGGTCCATCGCCGGCGTGGCAGAAGAGCACCCGATGATCGGCAAGAAGGCGCCTCGATTTCGGGCCAGGCGATTGGACGGAAAGGTCTTTGACTCGAAAGATTTTGCAGGCAAGGCGGTCGTGCTCGATTTCTGGGCCACCTGGTGTAGTCCTTGCGTCGCTGCCTTGCCCATCATCAAAGGCGTTGTGAAAGAGTTCAACGCGAGAGATGTGATCTTCGTCGCACTCAACACAGGTGAGGACAAAGAGGAGATCGAGGCGTTTCTTAAAGAGCATGACCTGGACTTGAACGTCTTGCTTGATCCAGAAGGCAAGATCGCGGACGCGTTTTTTGCAGATGCGATTCCGCAGACCGTTTTGATCGGAAAGACTGGAGCGGTTGAGTCTGTCCACGTTGGTTTCGCGGGCGAAGAACTCCTGAAGCAACGACTCAAAGACGAACTGGATGTGCTGGCAATCGGAGGCTTGATCGGATCTGCCTCCGGTGAGGCAACCGGGCAGCCCAGCAGCAAGCCGCCCGCAAAGAGTGAACCTAGAAAGCAGCCTCCCACAACAAAGTCCCCCGCAAAGAAACCTGCCAAAAAGTAGTTTGATGACAGCTTCTCACAATCGCCCCCTTCGAATGGCCCTGGTCGGCGGCGCTGGAGCAGGCTTCATCGGTAAGGTGCATGCAACCGCTGCGACGCTTGATCGTCAGGCCATGCTTGTTGCTGGTGCATTTTCGTCGGATCCGATGCGGAGCGCGGCAGCCGCGACTCAATTCGGTGTCGATCCCAGTCGTGCCTATGCGTGTTATCAGGACATGCTGCAAGCAGAGCGTGGTCATGACCATGGCGTGGATTTCGTCTCGATCGCTACGCCGAATCATACCCACTGCGATATTGCATGTGACGCACTGAGAGCCGGTTTTCACGTGGTCTGTGACAAGCCGATGACCACCAGTCTTGCCGATGCACAGCGGATGGTGGACGCTGTGGCTGAATCGGGAAAAGTCTTTGCATTGACCCACAACTATTCGGGCTATCCACTGATTCGGCAAGCAAGAGAGATGATTGCTTCTGGCGAGTTGGGGGAAGTGATCGCGGTGCGAACGAGCTATGTACAGGGGTGGATGCATGGCATGAAACGGGACGCTGTCTTAGAACGCGGAGCTTGGAAGTCGGATCCTGACAAGAACGGGAAGGCGGGATCGCTAGGTGACGTTGGAACGCATGCGTTTCACTTGACTCGTTTTGTAACGGGGCTCAAGCCGGCTTCACTGTTGAGCAACATGCGGTCCTATTCGGATCATCACGAATTGGACGACTACGGACACGCGATGCTGAAGTTTGACGGCGACGCGACGGGGTTGGTGACTTGGAGCCAGGTCACCCACGGACGCCTGAATGACCTTGCGATCGAGATTGATGGAACGAAAGCAGCGTTATCCTGGCGGCAAGAGGAACCAAATCAGTTGTTTGTGAGGTCTCTTGGCCAGCCCACGAAAATCTATGAGCGGAATCCGAACGCTGGATATTCGACACCGGACGCGGTGGCTGCCTGTCGCCTGCCGGGAGGGCATCCAGAGGCCTTCTTCGAGGCCTTCGCCAACGTCTATCGCGACGCGTTCACTGACATGCAACGCGTCAACGCGGGTGAGACGATTGACGCGCAGTCATCCCTCTACCCCAATGTTAACGACGGTATGGAAGGCGTTCGATTCATGTCTCGTTGTTTGGAAAGCAACGCTGCTGAATCCGCATGGTGTCGGTGGTAGATCGCGAGTACGTTCTCCCGTTGCCCTCCGTGACGTGTGCCATCTCATTGCGGCGACGGCAGGCCTTCGGAAACGTTTTGCTCACGATCGCTGTCAATCGCTTGATACAGGTACCAAGCGCGTTTGCGCTCTCCGTTGGGATGCTCCTTGGTAGGCAACGTGCGTAAACCCAGCAGCAAGCCGCCTTCCTGCGGATGATCAATCCAGCGGTGGTAGTGAAAGGACTCCACCCAAGGGAATCCCCGAACGCGATTCATTGCGTACAGCAGCGAACCGGCGTGTCTCGCTTGGGCGTCTTCGGCGTACGAGTCGGAGTGAAATCCCTGTTCGCTCAGCAGCACTGGACGCACCTCTCCCGAGCTGGCCCGCATGTTGGGTTGCTCAAGGAATCGTCCCAGGACTTGCAAATTCTGGATCGTGATCAAGGGCGTGTCAAAGTCGTTCGTGATCTTCGTGTCGTTCCAAGCCACCGAAGCGAACAGGCTTTGCGGGTAGGGATGGTAGGCGATGCCCCAGGCGAAGTCGCCCTCCATTGTCGAGTAGCGTTGCAGGGTTTGAATGACTTGACGAGGTGATAGTTGCTTCCAAGGGTTGGGATCGGTGACGTGCCAGTTGTGTGTCAGCGACGCGAATACTCGAGCGTGTGGGTTGTACAGCCGTGCCGCGTTGTGAACGATTCGCATGCTACGGTAGTAAGTGTCCGTCAGGATCTCTCGTGGTTGTGGGCCCATGTTGGTCCACACCGGATGAAAATCAATTTCGTTGTGGATGATCCAGTTGCTGATTCCGCCTCTTGGACTGTCGGTGTTTCGATATCGATTGGCAATGCGACGTAAGACTTCCCCGTAGATGTTCATTCCACGTTCGCGTGTCAGGTCGGGCATCGCGTAGACCCCACCATCACTCTCTGGATGAACCAGGGGGGATTGATGCTGATGCTTCGACCGAGAGATCAAGACAATCGCACTGACAACGATTTGGTTGCGATGGGCAAAGGAAGTCAGGCCGTCGTATCCAGCGAACGCACGGGTGTCAAAGTAGATTGGTGGTCCGCTCACATCGACGCGTTCTTTTCCCGGGCCGGCTTGTCCGCTCAGGAATCGATTCAGCACCAGATTGATGGTGACGCCGTGAATCCCGAGTTCGGGCAACTCTTCCAAAGGGCCACGTGCACTGATCCCACTGAGCCCCTTCTGAGACTTAGGAGTCATGGGCGACGCAGCGTGATCCGCTTCGACCTCGAACGCAGTTGGATAAGTTCTTGCGGTTAGGAAGCTGTCCGAGTCGGGCTGTCGCAATCGCCACGCACTTTGCAGTCGATCGCGGTTCCCGTCAAAACGAGGCAACTGCATTCGAATCCGTCCGTCCGAGTTTTCGACATTCGGCTTACATCCAATGCCCTTTGCGTCGACCGGAAGCCACCCTGGAAACTCCACCAGTTCCACAGAGTCTAAGTCCGGTGCCTTCGCGTCGATCGTCAGCGTCACGAATTGTTGACCGATCGTCACTTCACTGAACTGGTGTGGGAACGAGGCCCGCAAATACTTGGACATTCGCTTGCTGCGAGCGATTTTCTCAAGACGAACCGACTCAGCCTGCTTGGCTCGATTGACTTCTTGTTGGGTTAGTTCACGTAGTCGAAGATTTCGGATTTGAAGGCGGACATTCGGTTTCGTACCTAGGTCGATTCTTAGCAGCGTGGTGTTGACTGGAATCGGTTTCTCGCTGAGCGCGACGAGGTCAACCGCGCAGGTCTGCCATCCCTCTGCAATCGACAGACGTGGCAGGTCAATCCGTGTCGCTTCCGTGAAGGGTGGGCCTGGGAAAACGGATACGGGTTCGATCTGCTGCGTCGAAAAATACTCAAACTCAAGGACGCGTTGCTTGCGATCGAATGACTGGTCAAGCTTGCAGACCAAGAACGGATCGATTCCGGTTGTTTGAAGTTGCAAGGTCCCATCGGCGTCGGAGACTTCAAGGTGATGGAAACGATCGGGCAGCCACCGCGGTTCGGAGGCCGTCGTGGTTCCGCAAACCGCTAGCAGGGCCACCATGCAGGGGAAGACCACGGACGTTATGCTCACGGGAAAATGATGGTGATTCATACTTCCGAGGATACTCCAAGCGTGAAGAAACAGGAACGCGCCGATCTCGTTCAACAGCAACTGAACGAACTCTATCCGAACCCGCCGATTCCGCTGGACCACAACGACGAGTTCACTTTGCTGGTCGCCGTCTTGCTAAGTGCGCAGTGCACCGACAAGAAGGTCAACGAAGTCACGCCGGAACTCTTTCGGATCGCCGGAACGCCTCGGAAAATGCGGGCTGCGGGCGAAGAGAAAATCTTGAATGTGATCCGTCCGCTCGGGCTTTCGAAGCAAAAGGCCAAGAACCTAGCGAAGCTGTCCGCTCTCGTCATCGACCGGCATGCTGGCAGCATCCCACGAACCTTTGAGGAACTGGAAGCTTTGCCAGGAGTCGGCCACAAAACGGCCAGTGTTGTGATGGCGCAGGCGTTTGATGTTCCGGCGTTTCCCGTCGACACGCATATTCATCGTTTGGCGCAACGGTGGGGATTGTCTAGCGGTAAGAACGTCGTCCAGACAGAGCGAGATTTGAAAAAGCTGTTTTCGGAGGACGCTTGGAACAAGCTTCACCTTCAGATCATTTTCTACGGTCGCGAGTTTTGTACCGCGCGCGGATGCGACGGCACGAAATGCCCTCTCTGTCGAACGCTGTATCCCAAACGAAAGAAACCCGTTGTGTGGAACAAACCTTAGGATTTCCGTCGCCGAACGATGAGCAGCGAGAACATGCCGATCCCCATCAGTGTGGAAGGCTCTGGCACTGAGGTGACATCCAAGCGAACATCATCGAAATCAACTTCCAAGTTCGCTGCTGGGAATAGTGGATCGACTTGATTCAAGTTAACCAATCGAATCTGCAACGGTTGACCAAGCTGCGCGTGAGTGTTGCCTGTGTTGAAAGCGATGGTGCTGGTTCCGAACTCACCCTCGGCGATCAGTCCGCTAAGCGAATTGTTGTCTTGCGTTAGCACAACACCTCCGGCAAGGAGGTCGATGCGGTATCCGGGGAATCCTTCCAGATCAAAGAACTGATTGTTCTGAGCAGTTCCCGAAGCGATGTTGCCGATTTCGACCTGCAGCGAATAGCTTGAATTGGCCTGCAGCGTGTCACTCAATGTCTGCTGCATGCCATACTCACCTTGACCGCCGCTTCCGGCGAAGTTGAATGCGATTCCGACGCGCTGTCCTTCAGCGGCCCCCGAGGTAAAGTTCGTGGGCGGATCGGGGGCCAGCGTTCCAATGAAGTAGGTCCCGCCTGCACCGCCGGCCGTGATTCCATTCGGGTCGTAGAGATCCCATCCATTCAATGGACCGAAGGTGAATTCATTGTTCTGTGATTCTCCGCTGATATCCTCGAATCCAGAATTGACGATCGTGACAGGCGCGGCGTGTACAGAACCTGCGTGAATCACCAGTGAGATTCCCAGGGCAACGGACTTCGACATTTTCCAGATGCAGCTCATGAGTTGACTCGATGTAGTAGGCGAAAAGAAGAGATGCTCAAGGGGTGACTCGCCAGGCATGGTTCAAACGCGACAAACTTTTCGAAATTCCTTGTTTTGGTTGCCAAACGCGGGCATATTTTGGCAAAACGTCTTCGTGTCAAACTCACGGAGTGCATAATGTTCCTGTTCATGACCCCCAGCCCTGTTTGTCCCAATCGTGACCTCTGGATCTCCTGAAGAGCCAAATCCCATCGCCGCGTCGCAGGATTGGCATTCGCGTCTTTGCGAGGGGGATCCCGTGATCGCATCGCACCTTTGGGAAACTTATTTTGAGCGGATGGTGTTACTTGCTCGCAAGCGATTGCGAGGGGCCAGGTCGGCGGCTAGAGATGAGGAAGACGTCGCGCTGAGTGCGTTCAAGAGTTTTTGCTTGGGCGTTCAGGCGGGGCGGATCTTGTTAGATGAGCACGACAGCAATCTATGGCCGCTGTTGGTGAAAATCACGATGAACAAAGCCGTCGATGAAATCCGATTCGAGAATCGAAAGAAGCGGTCGAGCCGATCCAGCCAGAGCAAGATTTCATCCGAGCTTCCGAATGTCGACGAAGTGGTCGGGCATGAGCCGACGCCCGAGTTGCTGGCCGCTGCTTCGGAGTCGTTTGAGCGGTTGTTGCAAAGTCTTGATCGAACGGATGATAACGACCTCCGAGAAATCGCCATCGCCACGATGGAGGGTAGCTCCGCCTCCGAGATTGCTTCTGCAATGAACTGCTCTTCACGAACCATTCAGCGAAAGCTGAAAACGATTCGCGGCCTGTGGTTGTCCGAGGTACTGCAATGAGTGTTAGTCGGACGTCGAAATTTGACAGCCTGCCTCCAGAGCAAATGATCGTGGTCAATCGCTTCTGTGATCAATTCGAGCAATTATGGAGAGACCACGAGGAGGCGTCACTCACCGCGTTTTTGGATTCCGTTCAGTGCGTCCAGGAAGATACGCTTGCCGTTTTGCAGATCGAATTGGTTGCCTTGGACCGTCAGTATCGAACGAAATACGATCGCGAAACGATTGCGTTAGACCGATACGCGAGTTGGTGCCCGTGTTTGACGAAGCAGGATCTGCTTTCGCTGGAACGCGGTACTTCGACAGAAATGCAAGGGACGCTGCAGAGCGGGCAACGCATCGGGGACTACGTGATTCATGAGTGCATTGGTCGCGGCGGGATGGGCCAGGTGTATCGGGCACGTCATGAACTGATGGGACGTGAAGTCGCGATCAAGATATTGTTGGAGCGTTCGAACAAGGACGCCGAAGCGCGTTCGCGTTTCGAGCGCGAAGTTCGCTCTGTCGCCGCGATGTCGCATCCGAACGTTTTGGCAGCCTTTGACGCCAGAGAATTCGGCGGGATGCTGTGTTTGGTGACCGAGTGGATCGATGGAAGCAACCTGTCTGAGATCGTTGCAGAAAGAGGGCCATTGCCGGTGGCGGAGGCGCTTGATCTCATCCGACAAGCGGCCCGTGGACTGGCGTACGCTCATGAGAAGGGAATCATTCATCGGGATGTCAAACCAAGCAACCTGTTTCTTGATCAAGCTGGAAAACTCAAGGTGT